>JALSQB010000119.1 GCA_026985655.1 Campylobacteraceae bacterium
GTTTTAAAAAGCGTAAATCAGAATCTAAAAAAGAGGAGTGGCTAGAGACATTGGCTAAGTAAGCCGTTGCCCCATAAGCATTGGCTGATGGTGCTTTTAAACCTTCAGGAAAAAGTACCTGTTGCACAGCTTTAAGCGTTTTAAACAAATCTATTTTAATGTTGCTTTTTGCTCCTTGTGGGAGAAGTGCTAAGGCTGTTCCTGCGAGTACACTAGAGGCAATAAATGTTCTTCTTGTTATTTTTTTCATAAAAAATTATAACTAAGATATATGTAGGGTTTGTTAATTACCTGAACTCTCTGTTAATAAAAAAGAGACCAACGAGACAAGTTCAATAGTAAGCCCACTCTCTTGATAACTACCCTCTTCTTCATAAGTTATAATCAAGCCTTTGTTTAAACCATACTGCTTACAAGCATTTATCAACCCTTTAAACTCTCTGTCGCGTGTCTTTTTATTTTCCATCTCATAAGTGACTTGTATGGCTCCCGTTACTGTACCTTTTTCAAGTACTATAAAGTCACACTCTGATGTTCTATCGGTATGATAATATATCTCTTTTCCTCGTCGTCTCAACTCTAAAAAAACAGCATTCTCCATCGACTTCCCTATGTCATCTGAAAACTTATAGAGTAAGGTGTTGTTAAACCCTATATCTATGGAATAGACTTTCTTGTCAGTTTGTGTGGTGATTTTTTGGCTGTATCTATCAAGTGTTAAACTTAAATAAATATCTTCTACATAGCCTAAATACTCATATAGACTATTTTTACCAACTTTAAAACCACTTGATTTAAGGTCATTATAGATTTTATTGACAGAGACTAATTTGGTTGAAGAGGCTAAAATACGCTTTAAAAAGAACTTTAAAGCTTTTGTATTTTTAATCTCAAATCGTTCTATTAAATCTTTATAAATCATCACATTATAATAGTCTTGAAGAATCTTTTCTCTAATTCTATCATCAAAAAGAACTATCTCAGGAAAAGCCCCCTCATGTAAAAACTTCTCTAAACGATTATGAATAAAAGCCAAGCTTTTCGTGCTATGAAGGTCAATTTCTATTTTTTCAAAAGCCAAATATTCACGAAAAGAAAGGGGGAAAACTTCATAAGTAATCGTTCGTCCACGTAAAGAAGTCGCAATGTCTCGACTCAATAACTTAGAATTAGAACCTGTAATAAAGATATTTTTACTCACGCCATCATAAACACGTCGAACAAATTTTTCCCACCCATCTACGTTTTGAATTTCATCAAAAAAAAGATAAGTCTCTCTCATCTCTATTTCAGGGTAGAGTTCCATATAAGCTTGAAGTATAAGGTCTAAGCTCTCTTGATTTAACTCAAAACGTTCATCTTCAAAGTTAAAAAACAGGATTCTTTTTTTATCAATGCTTTGGGTCAATCGGTTAATGGTCTCATACAAAATAGAAGTCTTACCACAACGACGAACGCCCATAAGGGTTATGATTTTTTGGGTATTAATCGGGAGTTGAAGCTCTCTACTATGCACTTCAAAAGGATTTTGTAAGTAAAAATCTCGAATTATTTGTTTTATTTTCTTTTTCATAAGGAAAATTATATCATATATTTTCTTTTTTATGAAATTTAACTATTTTTTTAAGTTAAGTATAGTGTGATATACTAAAAAATAAGTATAATATATTGGACTTAAAAATGTACAAAGACGCTCTGTTTTTAAAGAACTTTAAGAACTTTTGAGTATTTTTTAGAACTGTTAGGAATTTCCACAGAAAGAGAAAAAGTAGAGATACACGCTTATTGTTTTATGCCAAACCATTTTCACTTATTACTTGTACCAAAAGAAGAAAAAAGCTTAAGCAGATTGATGCAATGCGTAATGACTTCTCATGTATTAATCTAGCCTGTCCCCATTTACTGTTTACCTTTTCCTTAACGCTCAGCACCATAGCTCTTTACTACAGCACCTTAAGGTGGTTTGTAACCTCTACTTGCATAGCGATTACGAGAGTCCTACTCTCATCTCTTTTACAGCATGGCTAATGTAATCCTCCTAATTATCATTAGTTGTTACGCCTTCTTGGCACACTCCGTATGGACAGGACACTTTTTTAGGGCATCAAGTCTTCATAGCTTGTTGCTCCTCCAATAGATATATTTAACTCTTTTTTAAAATACTTACAAGAACAAGATATTGGTCCTGAATTTAAATATTGTGTCATCTTTAACTCTCCTATTTTATCACCATTATGACAACGATAAACCAATGAAACCATATTATCTTCTATCTCGTGAATAACTCGAACAAATTTTGCATTCTTACTCATGCATTTTTTATATCCTCTAAACCCTCCATCTGTATGCTCTATAATACATAAATGTCTATTATAATAACTATTTTCTGATATATCAGATACTCTTTTTTGAAGGGTTTCAACAGTTCTTGATAGAGCTGTTTGGTGTTGACAAAAAAGTATATATGTCAATAAACCTAAAATTATTAGTACAATAATTAGTTTTTTGATTTTGGACCTCCTCCTTCTGTATGGAAATTGCACTTTACACCCTAGTGGTTAAATCTCCACTTCTTTCAATATCTTAACAATAGGGAACGTGTCATGAAGTTCCACTTTTTTTAGAAATAGCCGAAGAAAAAATTAAAATCTAAACCCCAACCCTCTGTAAAGCACTCTCAACCAAAAAAGTACTTCTGTTCATATTATGATTCTTAGCATAATTGTCTATCTGCTCCAAGGCATAAAGAGGAATGGTAATGTTAATTCTCTTTGTTTTCATAAGATGTGATGGCTCTTTTATGCTCTCACCTTTTTCAAGGG
>JALSQB010000120.1 GCA_026985655.1 Campylobacteraceae bacterium
AAAATCTATTACAATTTGACATATTTTTAGACTTTTTTATTTTATTACCCTACAATTCTATTAATAAACTTGTTGGAGTAGAAAATGGCAAAGAAAAAAATCATCTTTGAATGTCAAGCTTGTGGCTTTCAAAGCCCACGATGGTTGGGTAAATGTACAGGGTGCGAACAATGGGATACCATGACAGAACTCACCTCTGAACAAGTCAAATTTGTCGAAGAGAGCAAAAGTAATTCCAGTAGAAACAGTAGCATTCAAGCCATTCCCATTACAGAAGTTCAGCAAGAGAACATTACCCGTTTTAGCTCTGGGAGTAAGGAGCTAGATTTGGTTCTTGGTGGGGGCATTGTGCCTGGTTCTCTCACTTTAATTGGGGGTAGCCCTGGAATTGGGAAATCTACCCTACTACTTAAAATTGCAGGTAACTTAGCCAAACAAAAACGTAATGTACTCTATGTTTCAGGTGAAGAGTCAGCAGGACAGATTAAACTTAGAGCTGATAGGCTCGATGCCAATGAAAAAGAGGTTTATTTATTAGCAGAAATTAACCTACATCATATTTTAAGTGAAATAAACTCTAAAAAGTATGATTTTATTATTATTGATTCCATTCAAACACTCTACTCTGAAGAGACTCCCTCTGCCCCTGGTTCAGTCACCCAAGTTCGTACCATTACCTTTGAGCTTATGCGTGTGGCAAAAAGTTTAAACATTCCCATCTTTATTATTGGACACATTACCAAAGATGGCTCAATCGCTGGGCCAAGAGTTTTAGAACATATGGTCGATACGGTGCTTTATTTTGAAGGTGACCCAAACTCCGAACTTCGACTACTTAGAGGCTTTAAAAACCGTTTTGGTTCAACCAATGAAGTAGGTATTTTTGAAATGTCTAAACGAGGATTACTTGATGCCCAAACAATGGCAGGAAAATTTTTCAACAAAGAGAAACTCTCTTCAGGTTCTGCCTTAACCGTTATTATGGAAGGGAGTCGTCCCATTATCATTGAAATCCAAGCTTTGGTTTCAGAAGCCTATGGACACCCCAAAAGAAGTTCAACTGGCTTTGACAATAACCGATTAAATATGCTCTTAGCCCTTTTAGAGAAAAAGCTTGACTTACCTTTAGGTACGTATGATGTCTTTGTCAATATCTCAGGAGGCATCAAAATAAATGAACCAGCAGCCGATTTAGCCATTATTGCTGCGATTTTAAGTTCTTACCGAGACCGAGAACTTTCAGCTGAAACACTTTTTTTAGGAGAGGTTAGTTTAACAGGGGAAATACGTGAAATCACGGCACAAGCCCAAAGGATTAAAGAGCTTGAAACCCAAGGGTTTAGCAAAGTAATTGTACCAACAAAACCACTTGAAAAAACAAGTATTAAATGTTTTGTTGCCAATGAAGTTTCTAAAGTAGTAGAGTGGATGTAAAGCTTATTCGCTTAATTGTTCTTCTCTATGTCTTTTAATCTTTTTGTTAATCTTTACCAAATCACGCATATCTTCAATGGTATCACTTTCATCCATAATTTCAATTCCAAGTAAAGTCTCCACACAATCTTCAAGGGTTAAGATACCCTCTGTTTGGTCATGAGAGTCAATTACCAAGAACATATGTTGCTTCTTTTTAATAAACATATCAATGGCTTTAATGACATAAAGTGTTTCATGAATACTATGAATATGATCTTGAATACTTGCAATGCTTACGCTATCATCAACTAAAGATTGTTTAAAAATCTTTTTGGTTAAGACAATACCTGTTACATCTTCAATGCTTCCATTACAAACAGGAATACGTGAAAACTTAAAGATGTCTGCTTGTGTTTCGAGTACCTCTTTGATGGTCATTTTCCCATCTAAAGAGAAAACTACTGAACGTGGTGTTAAAATTTCGCTCACCTCTTTTTTATCTACTTTCAGAACATTTTCAATATAATCAGACTCCTGCTCATCAAGAACACCCTCATCTTCAGAGATAAGCATACTTTCTAAAAGTTCATCTTTTGTGGTTGTTTCTGACTCTTGACCTTTAGATATTTTATTGGTTACAAAAGTAGTAATAAAGAGTACAGGATAAGTTAAAATAATAAAAAATTGAATAATTCTTCCTGCCATAGGGGCTAAAGCTTTCCAGTAAATTGCCCCAATGGTTTTAGGAATAATCTCTGAAAAAAATAAAATAGAAAATGTCAAAACAACAGAGACCATTACCATGGCAAAATCTCCGTCAAATACTTTAGATGCTTGTGCGCCAACTACTGTTGCCCCTAAAGTATTGGCAATGGTATTTAAAATTAAAATTGAACCAATAGATTGGCTAATATTTTCTTTGTGTGAGCGTAAAATTTGAGCTGTTTTAGGATGCTCTTTTTCAAGAACTGAAATATAAGACATCTGAATCGAAAGAAGCACTGCTTCAAGAATAGAACACAGGAATGAAATTCCTACCGAAAGAAGAAAAAAGAGTATAAGATAACTCATATTAGTATAATAAACCTTTTGTTATAAAATAATGGTCGCTAGACCTAAGAAGCTAAAGAATCCAACAACATCTGTCACCGTTGTAAGGATAACTGTACTTCCAATAGCAGGATCAACATTCATTTTCTCTAAGAAAAGTGGAATGATTGAGCCAAAGAAACCAGCTAGTAGTAAATTTACGAGCATAGAAAGAGCAATTACGTAACCTAAATTTTCTACATCAAACCAAAATGATGCAATTATGCCAATGATTATAGCAAATAATAATCCATTTAATAATGAAATACTTACCTCTTTAAAGATAATTCTTCTCGCATCACTCTGTGAAATATCCCCCAATGTTAATTGACGTACCACAACTGTTAAAGTCTGTGTTCCTGCATTTCCTCCCATGGACGCAACAATTGGCATCAAAATAGCAAGGGCAACCACTTCATTTAAAATATCAGAAAAAAGCCCAATAACAATAGAAGCAAAAATAGCCGTTACCAGATTTATGCCTAGCCATGAAGCACGTTTTCTTCCTGCTTTCAAAATCTCTTCATCTTCTTCTACCTCATCGTCGAGTCCTGCTAGATTATAGATTTGTTCGGTAGCTTGCTCATTAATAATGTCATGAATGTCATCAGAAGTAATTCGCCCAATAAGCTTTCTCTCTTTAGTAACAATGGGCATAACAAAAAGGTCATACTCTTTAAAGAGATTAACCACCTCTTTAATCTCATCGGTATCAAGTGAAACAATGGGTTCAAAATTCTCTTCAGAATGTTCAATATTTTCTTTAAATGTTTTTTTAAAATCAAAGGTTAAAAGATCATCTAAATCAATGCTATAAAGCAGAATATCATTTTTAGTAGTAATAAAAAGATTATGTACATTCTCTAGTACTTTAGATTTTTTAAGTTGAGAAAAACGGTCAATTACCTCTTGCACAAACTCCTCTTCATTGGCAGTGAAGACTTCCACCTGCATATGAGAACCTGCTTCATTCTCATCATAAGAGTCCAAAAGTCTAATCTCAGCTTGGTCACTTTTGTCAAGACTTTTAAAGACTTCTGATGCCATCTCCTCATCATGCTCTTTAAGCTCTTGCATAAACTCAGCTTGGTCATCACTCTCTAGCTCTTTTACAGCTTTGGTAAAATCTTTAGCTTCAAGAGATTCAACCATATCATCAAAGTATCGGTCAGGTAATTCAAGTGCGACATCACCCAAAATATCTTTAGGAATAAGTTTAATCGCTTCAGAAAAAGTCTCTTCATCATACTGTTTTAATATATTAACAATTTCAGAAAAGTGAATATCATCATTTTGATGTAATTCTAAATATCTTTTTAATATTTGCATAGAAATTCACTCCTTAAAAAAAATTTTCGTATTTTAGTTTAATCTAACTTCTTTAAACCTTTTTAGACGTTTTAAAAAATAGACATCAATAAGTTTGGCTAAGTTAGTCTGTTTCTTTTCAAAATCTTTAGCATTATCATAATCTAAAATATTAATATGATAATGTACTCTAAATTGGTCTTTTGAAATAGTATAAGTAAAAATATTTTTATTTTTGCTATCTAAGTTATAAAATTTTAAGACAAATGAATAAACAATATAAAGCGTTACTTGACTCTCCTCTTCATAGTCAGCATGAGGTTTAAGATTTTTTATCGCTTCTTCAATAGAGAATTTCGCAACCTCTTCATCACTTAAATAGTCTGCATAAGAGTTCATAAAGCTATCTTTTTTCATCTCCTCTAAAAGCGTACTTAATTTCAGTTCGCTAAGCTTATAGCGATACATAATTTTGGTCGCAACTCTGTCATTACCTGAAATACGATAATTCTCTCGATAAACGTGTTTCTCTTCATCTGTAATAGGTACATCACGAAGTAATTTAGGGAAAAGGTCAAAACAGAAAGTACCAATTTGAGTATTTTGTGTTAGTTTCACCTTTTTGAGTTTTTCAACCAAACCATAGGCAGAAACCAAATTATTATAGGAGATAGAAATTTTTTCATAGCTTTGTGAACTTTCATTATATGTATATAAAGAGCGACTTGAACGTAATTCGTGTTTATCATAATCGGACTCTTCAAAAGTATGTGCTTTTACTTTACTCTTTTTTTTAACTTCTTTATCTCGTTTAAATACTGTCTCTTTTAAATATCTTAAAAAGGTCTTACCCACTTCTAAAAAAGTTTTATCATTTTTTCTGCCTCTTATATAGGGAATCACAATTGTATATAATAAAAAAGAGTATAAAAGAAAATTAACTCCCATGTAAAATACATTAGACAATATACTCTTAATTTCAGGAAATGGTATAAGAGGGGCTTCACCTGTCAAAGTAATAATGGCGACTAAGAACAAAACTTTTTTAGTCTCTTCATCTAAAAGTAACGCTTTGTTCTTTTGTAATTCTCGTATGTCCTCTATGTCAGCTTGATAGTTGGCATTGTAACTAATATCTTCTAACTCTTTTAAAGTCTTGTTCTGATGATACATACCCAGTGATTCTTTGGCTTTACTTGCTGTTTCAATAAAAAAATCAATAGAGGCTTTCCACTTTCTATAAGAGAGTGTATTTAAAATCGTTTCGTCTTTTTTAACATTAAGATTGGTAGTGCTGTTTCCTACTTTAATGTAATAAGCTTCTTGAATTTTAGTATCCATCATATGAAATTTAGGAATTACCTGTAACAAATTCTGAATAAAAATCTCCGTGGCAGACTCATCATCTAAATCTTTCATTGTTTGATACTTATTATTCTCCTCTTTTAAATCTTCTAATAAATAAGAGTTTAACTTTTTTAATATTTCATTATTAATAGCTATTTCATTAATTATATTACGCAAATATTCTGTTTTGGTGACCTTCAAAAAGTTTAAAATCACACGTTCTTCAATGGTGTCTTGAATAATCTTTTTAATGATTTGCTTAAACAATGCCTCTTTCTGATGGGCATAAGACTGACCATTAATTTCTAAATGAAGTGTAAGATTTGGAAGTTCTTTTTCTAATGAGTTATAAATATTATCAACAATACTCAACTGATAGAGTTCACCCTTTTCAAAGCTTAAGCCATGTGTAAAATAAATGCTTTTTTTCAACATATTTTGAAAATTTCGATTAAGAATGGTATGAAAGCCAGCATTCTCACTCTTAAGCGAAAACTTTAAGGCTTTCTCTTGTGACAAAATATTCTCTTTAACAAGCAAACTTGAACTTATCTCTTCGAACAATAAATTGTCAGAGACAAGAGGAAAATAGGTGACAACTTTAAGCATAAAATTCAATAACTCAGCTTCTTTAGTGCTATGTTCTTCTTCAATGTATCCGATGCTCTTATTTAAAAAAGTATTTCGAAGATTCACTTTAGTTTTTTTATTAAGAGCGTTTATTAGAAATAAAAGTGAATCTTTCAAATTCTCTTTTGTCACGCCATCTAAATAGACAAACCCTAAAGAATCCATAGTAAAATCAACATTATTATGCTGAAAAGTAATCCATGACCAATTACTATTATGGTCTATCTTTAAATCGCTAAGCTTTAAACTTTTATAAAACTCATCAAAATCAGTAATCGGTAGCCAAAGTGCATAAAGTTGAGTAGTCATGGTTTCTCCTATTTCCAATAATGTTGGTAGATTTTAACTAATTTGATATAATCACAACATTAAAGCGTTAAGGGTCGCGATCATGATAAAAAAAATTGAAATTGAAAATTTTATGCAATTAAAAAGTCAAAAACTTGGTTTTTCTAATATTAACATATTTGCAGGAGTGAATGATACAGGAAAAACTTCTTTACTTAAACTCCTATACGCTTCTGTTAAGGCAAGAGAAGAAGCAAAAAATAAATCATCTATTCATAACTTTGGGGAACATTTTTCGATAAAGTTAAGAAATGTATTTGACATAGAGAAGTTAGGAAACTTAGTTACAAAAAAAGAGAAAATTTTAAAAGTTGAACTATTTTTCAATGATAATTCTAATCATCACTTCTCTTTTTCTTCACAAGCTGAAAAAAATTTCCAGACTTGTTCTAATTTAGATAATCAAGATTTCAACATACAAAGTACATTTTTACCTCCTAAAGAAGTTTTAACCATTCAAAAAATCATTAGAACAATGGTTGAAAAATATGATTTAAAAGGTTATGATGACACCTATTATGACTTAGTAAAGTCTTTAGATACACCTATTGCGAGAGGAGCATTGTCTAAAGGTTTTAAAGAAGCCGATAAAGAGTTAGAAAAATCACTCGATGGACGACTTAAACAACAAGAAAATGGTTCATTTCGTTTTGAAAAGGGAAAACAAAGTTTTTCAATTTCACTTACAGCAGAAGGTGTCAAGAAGATAGGTATTATTAATCAACTTTTAAAAAACAAGACCATTGACAAAAATACCATACTTATGATTGATGAACCTGAAGTAGCACTACATCCAAGTATTATTGAAAAAGTAGCTAAAATTCTTTTTGATTTATCTCAAGTTGGGGTACAAATATTTATTGCTACCCATAGCTATTTTATTTTAAAATCATTCCAACTACTAGCCTATGAACATAATAAAGATATATACTTTTTTAATTTAGATAAAAAAGATGAGCATATTGAAATCATCTCTTCAAACTTAAAAAAAGGTATCCCTAAAAATGAAATTTCTAATAGCTCAATAGCACTCTTTGACAGAGGAAATGAACTTAAAATCAAACAACTGGGTCTATAAAAATGCCAAAAATAGTAGAAGATGAGATTGAGTTTGATTTTAAAGATGAAACTGTTTTAAAATATGACGATAGTAATGCTCATAAAAAGTGTAAAGGCAAAGATAAAAAAGGTGTAGATTTTCTATATAAAACCAATACAAATTTATTACTTGTTGAAGTAAAAGATTACAATACTAACATATCTCATAAAACTCCTTCCGAAATAGAAAAAATAAAAAAAGATAGAGAAACATCTTTGGAAATAACAAAAGAAACTCCTTATGAGAAAATTAGTGCCAATATTGAGCAGAAATTTAATGATACACTCTTAAATTTATTCTCTTCAACTTTTAATAAAAGCCCTAAAAATGAACTAACAAAGTTTTTACTTGGAACTGAAACAATCATACTGATTTTAGTGATTGATTTACCTTATGAGTTAAAAACAGATTTAACTGACATTGAAATAAAACTAAATAAACAATTAGAAAAAATAAAATGTATCTTTAACATTGAGTTTCTCATTCTTAATTCCGAAAGCAAACTTAATAGTTTTAAAATGCAACGAATTCCTCCTAAAGAAAAAATAAACATGAAAAAAAATAATAACAATGCACTACACATCTACGACAGCGTACAAAAACAGAAACTTCCCTTTGAATCCATTATCCCAAGAAAAGCCTCCATCTACATTTGTGGACCTACCGTTTATGATGATGCTCACTTAGGACATGCCAGAAGTAGTCTTAGTTTTGACCTTTTGGCACGGACACTTAAAGCCTTACGTTATGAAGTTACCGTGGCTAAGAACTTTACCGATATTGATGACAAAATCATCAAAAAAGTGCAAGAAACAGGGCAAAGTTTAGAGGAGATAACGAACCATTACATCACCTCATACAAAAAAGAGATGAATGCTTTAGGCGTAATAGATGCCGACATTGAACCCAAAGCGACACAATCCCTTGAAGCCATGGAGAGCCTCATAAATAATCTTATAGAAAAAGATATTGCCTATGTGGTCAGCTCTGGTGATGTCTATTTTGATACTTCTAAAGATGCCAATTATGGAAGCATTTCCCATCAAGTAGCTGACGATGAAGAGAACCAAAGCCGTGTTGAACACAATGCAGAAAAAAGAAACCCAAAAGATTTTGCCCTTTGGAAAGCGTGTGGTTCAGAACAAGAGATCTGTTTTGAAACCTCTTTTTCCAAAGGTCGTCCAGGTTGGCACTTGGAGTGTTCGGCCATGATTGAAAAACATTTTGAAGGGACAGATGAATACAGTATTGACATTCATGCAGGAGGGGCTGACCTGCTTTTTCCTCACCACGAAAATGAAGCAGCCCAAAGTCGTTGTGCTACGGGGCATGAACTCTCAAAATATTGGATACACAATGGTTTTGTAAATATCAATGGTGAAAAGATGTCCAAATCTTTGGGCAATAGCTTTTTCATTAAAGATGCCCTCAAAGTTTATGATGGAGAGATTTTAAGAAACTATCTTATCTCCATTCACTACCGAAATGATTTTAACTTTAATGAAGAGGATTTACTCAACTCTAAAAAAAGACTTGATAAATTATATAGACTCAAAAAACGGGTTACCCCTACCAAAGCTTCTAAGCCAAACATCAAATTTCAACAAGCCATTATGCGTGCCATGAGCGATGACCTAAACATCTCTGTTGCCTTAGCAACCATTGAAGAGATGATAAGCACTAGCAATGATAAGCTAGATGAGAATCCCAAAGATAAAGGGCTTAAAAAAGAGACCTTAGCCAACATAGAGTTTTTAGATGCCCTCTTAGGTCTTGGTGGGAAAGAACCTTTTTCTTATTTTCAAATTGGCATAGATGAGAAGACTAAAAACACAATAGAAGCTTTAATTGAAGCTCGAAATAGTGCCAAAATAGAGAAAGATTATGAAAAATCAGATGCCATTCGTGATGAAATTTCTGCAATGGGAATTGAGATTATGGATACAGCTGAAGGAACGGTTTGGGAGAAAGTTTAGGGTTTTAAGCTTTATAGTCTGAAAAGACTACAAAGCTTTAGCTAAATTATCGTGGAGAGATATTTGAAATTTTTCCATTTGAATAGATAACATTTACAGCTTGACCTGCACCCATAGATGAAAGGGCTCCATTTGAAGGAAGTACGGTTGCGACACTTTGTCCATTGTCCAATTTGACAACTACTTCAACCCCATAACGTGCGTCCATATTGTTTCCTGCCATGCCACCAATAACACCACCTGCAACAGCCCCTGCAGCCGTAGCAAGAACTTTACCCGTTCCTCCACCTACTTTATTACCTAAGACACCACCTGCAGCAGTTCCAAGTACCACACCAAGCCCATTACCAACACCATTGTTGTTAATTTCAACTTGTTTAATCGCCGTAATAATTCCAGGTTCAACCCTCATGGCTTGATTCACTTGTGATTGTGCAATACCTCTTGGCGCACACCCCGTAGTAAGCATAAGTGCTAAGCCTAATCCTGTACTAATTAATAATTTTTTCATAAAAATTCCTTTTTTATATTTTAAATATAACGAACAAAACTATTATACAAAAATTCTGTGTATAAGTTGTGAAAATATTATTTTGTATTTATATTCATAAGTGCTATAATACAATCAAATTAATATCTTAATAAAAGACAAAAATGAAAAATCTATTTAAAAAGTACCTTCCATACCTCATGGACTATAAACGTCAATTTTTCTTTGCCATCATCGGAATGTTTGCCGTAGCCCTTGGAACAATGGGAACAGCCCAAATGATTAAACCCCTCCTCGATGACATTTTTGTAGCAAAAGATGATAAAATGCTTATGCTTATGCCCTTTATTATTATTGCTGTTTTTTCACTCAAAGGGGTAGGACAATACATTCAAACTTATTATATGTCATTTATTGGCTTAGATGTCGTCCGTAAACTGCGTGATAATTTGCTAGCACACCTTACCTATCAAGACATAAGCTTTTTTCAAAAAATGCACACAGGTGAAATCTTATCACGAATTACCAACGACATTGGGCGTATTCAAAATGTGGTTACTAAGATTATTCCTGACTTTATTCGTGAATCTTTGACCATCTTTGCATTGACAGGATATGTCATTTATGAAAGTCCTAAACTGGCTTTTTATTTTTTAATTATTATGCCATTGGCACTTTATCCATTGAGTCTTTTAGCTAAAAAGATGAAACACTACTCAAAACTTTCACAAGAGAGTACTTCTGATATGACTGCTCGTTTGGGTGAGATTTTTTCAAATATTGAAATTATTAAATCCAACTCCACTCAAAAACTTGAAAGTCAAAAATTTTCCAAAGAGAACCAAAATGTTTTTAAATACCTACTAAAACAGGTCAAAGTAACTGCTCTTACCTCTCCTCTTATGGAGATACTCGGTTCAGTTGCCATTGGGGTGGTTATCTTCATTGGGGGAACAGAGGTGATTGAAAATCGTATGACTGTGGGTTCTTTTTTTGCCTTTTCAGCAGCTTTATTTATGCTCTATACCCCTATTAAACGTATCTCAAAACTCTACAATCAAGCACAAGATGCCATTGTTGCAAATGAACGAATGTTTGCACTTTTGAACAATGAAGCTAGCATTAAATCAGGAAAAATTGAATTAAAAGAGCGAATTAAACATCTCTCCGTTTTAAAGTGTTCTCTAAAATATGAAGAGAAAGAGGCATTAAAGAGTGTTTCTTTGGGCATTGACCGTGGTGAGAGCATTGCACTTGTCGGTGATTCGGGTGCAGGGAAATCTTCTTTGGTTAATTTATTGGTACGATTCTATGACCCAAGTGAGGGAGAGATTCTTATTAATGAGAAATATAATTTAAAAGATTTAAGCTTAGAATCTTTGCATCAAAAAGTAGCTTATGTCACTCAACGTATTTACATTTTTAATGATACCATTGCTCAAAATGTAGCCTATGGTCAAACATTTAATGCGA
>JALSQB010000121.1 GCA_026985655.1 Campylobacteraceae bacterium
ATCAAAAGGAATAGCAAAGCCTGCTTTAGGACGTTCAATAAGCTCTTTAGGAATGTATTGGTACGCAATCTCTTTTAAAAGATATTTTTTTATACCATCTTTAATTTTAATGGAGGCGGGTACCTGTGCCATATAGTTAATGAGCGTTGGATTTAAAAAAGGTGTATGTAGTTTAATATCTAAATGATTCATAGCAGAGTAACTTTTTATAAGTTCGCCATCGGCCATGGTTGTTTTAAAATAACTGCCAATGATTTCATCAACAGCTTGAGCAGAACCTCTAAAGTTAAGCATGTCAAACCCGTTTTGTAAAGGTTTAGTATAAGCTTTTATTTGTGTTTCTAACTCTTTTTCTAAAAAGAGTGTATTGCGTGCTTCTACCATTTTAGAGATATTTTTAGCCCGTAGTATCTGTTGTAGTTTTTCAATTTTTTTAGCTAAGTTATTGTGACTTTTTAAATAGGGTATTTTGTCTATGGGTAAAAGTGCTAAAGGTTGAGCAAATAACTGTTTTAAAAGCATGGGGGTGTTGTCTATTTTTTCAAAGAGATGGACATCTTCAGCAGTAGCAAAAACTTCATCTCCTCCATCACCTGATATAATACTTGTAAGGTGATGCTCTTTAAGCAATTGAGCCGTTATCATTGTAGGAGAAGAGGCATAATCAGCGAACGGTTCATCATAAACTTCACATATCTTAGGAATGAGTTCTAGGGCATCTTGGGCAGTAAAATAGTGTTCATGGTGATTGGTACCTAAATGTTTAGCAATTGCTTTAGCATGTGGCGCTTCATCTATCTCATCACAATGAAATCCGATGGTAAAGGTATCAAGCTTCTTCTCACTTTGTGATTGGGCAATGGCAACAAGTGTAGAGCTGTCGTAGCCTCCACTTAAAGAGAGTCCAAAGTTAGCGTTTTTACTTGCTTCTTCTACTGTTTGTTGGAGTAGAGTATGGGATTCTTTTAAGATCTCAGCTTCACTTTTTTGCATTTTTTTATCATCGTAACATGCTTCAAGTTCCCAATATTTAGAAGTAGTGTAACTGTGCTTATTTAAGTCAAAGCAGACATATTCACCTGCACAAACTTTATAACAATCTTTAAAAATGGTATTGGGTTGTAAGATAGACCCAAATTGCATATATTCACCAATGCTACTTGGATTTATGATAGGGGTGAATGCTTCTACCTCTTTAAAAGCTTTAAGATGTGTTCCTACAATAATATGATGTTTATTATCGCAAAAGTAAAGTGGCTCAATACCTGTTTTATCTTTAGCAATAAAAAGTTGATTGTTAAGTTTGTCATAGAGTAATAAGCTAAAAGAGTTATTGAGTTCTTTTAAAAAAGAGATTCCTATAGCTTGATATTTATCTATTATGTCACTGACTTGAAGCGTGTTTTGTCCTGTAAAGAGAATAAGTAAGTTTTCATCTTCAAAGTCTTGTATCTCTTTTGAATATTTAAGCGTAGAAAGTGTATTAAGATTTTTTTCAATAGAGACTAAAAAGGTTTTCATTTAGATATTTCCTTGAGATATTTTTAAAACTATAACATATTTTAATGAAGAATAATATAAAGAAAAGCTTAACTATGTAATAATTTCTTTGCTTTAAAAAAATATAGAGGTTTATATGAAAAAAACACATACAAATGCAGATATGTCACATCAAAATGGTTTAGCCTATAAGCTCTCAATGCTCTTTAAATCATTAAGAGATAATGGCATCAAAACTACGATTATTAAAGTATTACGACGACTTGAATATAAACGAAAAGGGATAGACTTTTCAACGCAAAATATTTATGATTTAACCCGAACAGGAGAGTATCAAGAACACGGTACGGCTTTGGTTTCTACTTCTGTTGATTTTTTAACACAACTCTTAGGAGATTTAGAAAAATGTGTGGGTAAACCATTTAATAAAGAGCTTTTTGTTGATTATGGAAGTGGTAAAGGGGCGGCTATTATTCATGCTAAAACATTAGGATTTAAAAAAACAATTGGGGTAGAGTTTGCTAAAGAGCTACATGAACAAGCTGTGCAAAATATTGAAAAACTAGGTTTAGAGGACGTAGAATCTATCTATGCTGATGCAACGACCCATAGATTAGCGAATGATATTTCTGTGATTTATCTTTTTAATCCTTTTGATGAAGTGGTAATGTCTAAGGTAATTGATAATATCTTAAATCAAAAAAAGAATTTTAACGATGATGTCTATGTTATTTATGGAAATCCTTCTTGTTCTATTTTAAAAGAAAAATTTGAGCTTTTAGATGAAAAGACCTATATCAGTGGAGCAAGAGCTGAGTTTTATAAAGTTTAATGATGGGTACTAAAAAATCTAAACGTTTAGTAGGCTTAATTCATACTTTAGGTATGGGGGGTGCTCAACGTATGATGATAACTATTTTAAACTATTTTGCTTCACAAGGTATTGAAACACATTTAATTGTTTTTGATAATAGTGGAACATTAAAAGAGCTTTTATCTAGCGAAGTAGTAGTACATGATTTAGGTATTTGTTCTGTTACTAAGGGTATGCCTCGATGTTTAAAGACCATTCACTCTATTGATGCTGATGTTGTTTTTACAGGAATAGGGCATCTAAATATTACTTTAGCCCCTTTTGTGCCTTTGATGAAACTTTTAAATAAAAAAACAAAGTGGATTTCACGAGAGACCAACATTGTTAGTTTGCAAAATCAACGTGAAAATTATCCAAAGGTTTTTGATTGGCTTTATCGACACGTTTATAAAAATTATGATTGTATCATCGCTCAATCTGAAGACATGAAAGAAAATTTGGTAGAAAACTATGTTTCATCTGAAAAGATTATTTTAATTAATAACCCTGTGAACTACCAAAAGGTTATGCGTATGGCGAGTGAAATGCCATCTTTTAAACTTGATGCCAACAAAATAAATCTACTAGCCGTTTCTCAATTAAGAGAAGAGAAAAGACATGATTTAATGTTAGAGGTTTTAAGCTTTTTACCTCAGCAGTATCATTTAACCATTGTAGGTTCAGGAGAGAAAGAAGAGCGTATTAAACATTTGTCTAAAGCGTTAAATCTTGAAGATAGAGTAACTTTTGAGGGGCAACAGCTAAACCCTTATGTTTACATGAAAAATGCCGATCTCTTTTTGCTTACTTCAGAGCGAGAAGGGTTTCCAAATGTATTGCTTGAGGCGAATGTATTGGGCTTACCCATTGTTGCTTTTGCGTGTAAAGGAGGGATTAAAGAGATTATTACCCAAGGGATAAATGGATTTCATGTTCCTTTTGGGGCTTGTGAAGCGATGGCAAAGCAGATTAAAGAGGCGAGTACTTTTGCTTTTGATAAAGAAAAAATCACTCAAATGACAATTAAATCGTACAGTCAAGAAGTTGTCTTAGAAAAATATCGAAAGGTTTTTGAATTTTAATGATAAAAAATATATTAATATTTATGGGTTTATTTCTGATGCTAATGTTAGCTCAATCGATAGATAATCCACTTTTTGTATGGCATGAGCTATTTTATCAGTTTGAGATGTTTGATTTAAGAGGATTACTTAAAGGAAGTATCTATTTAGTAAGTTATTTAACGGCTATTGTAGCAATGTTTATCTTTTTAAAATTAAAATCTAAAAAATTATTTATCTCTTTTCTCTTGTTGCTTTTTATATTTGTGAGCATTGATTTTTTTGTACAGCTTCTAGGCGTACATCATGGTTTCTCCTATGCTGAATATACTTTAGCGATGAATGAAACAGGTAACTATAAATACTTAATGGCATACAGTAGTAGCATTGTAAAGGCACTACTGTATGCTTTTATTTTTGTGCTTAGTTTGTATTTTGTCCGTCAAAAAATCATGAAAAACCATTTACATTCTCGTTGGGCATTATTTATATTTTTACCTTTAGCCTTGAGCTATGGTGCGTGTTATCGAATGGATACCTTTAAGTTGAGTTCTTATCCTGCGATGATAAAAATTCCAGATATTGCTGTAAGCTATTTACAGTTTGCACAACCCATTAAAGAACGTATCTTAGCTAAAGAGGTAAAATCTAACAGTAACGAAAAATTTAAAAATATTGTTTGGATTATTGATGAATCAATTACAGGTTCATATTTATCTGTTAATGGTTATGAGAAAAAAACAACCCCTTATTTAGAAGAATTATCGAAAAAAAGTAATGATTTTACGAACTTTGGCATTGCCAATTCTATCTCTAATTGTTCGGGGAGTTCAAACCTTTTCTTACGCATAGGACTCAATCCATATCATTATGAGAAAGAGCAAATATCAGATTTACCGACCATTTTTCAGTATGCAAAACGTGCAGGATATAAAACATGGTTGTTTGACTCTCAAACCAGAGAGGGACATCTACAAAACCATTTAAGCATTTACGATAAAGAGAGTATTGATAATTTTAAGACATTGGGAAGTGAAGTAGAACGACCTAAGCGTGATAAACGTTTTTTAGATGAGATGATTTCTTTGGTCAATAATGTAGAAACAGAAGATAAAAACTTTATTGTTATGGTTAAGTATGGGGCACATTTTCCCTACTTATTAACTTACGAAACTAATAAAGTTCCCTTCGCCCCTACACTTGAACACTCTTATGATGCTATGAGTTTTGAAAACCGTGATAAGCAGTTAAATACCTATGCTAACTCTGTCTATTTTAATGTTGATTTGTATTTTAAGCATATGATGCGTAAAATAGATTTATCTAAAAGTATTGTTTTTTATACCTCTGACCATGGACAAAATATTTTAGAAGTAAAAGGGGTAACACGAACACATTGCAATACAGGAGAGATTGTAAAAAATGAAGTCTCTGTACCTCTTTTTGTCTTTACACAACACGCTAAAACACTCTTTCCAAAAGATAAAAAAGGATTTTATTCACATATTCAGATGTTTCCTACAACACTCTCTCTTATGGGTTACAACCCTACATTGGTCGCCTCTTACGGTAAAACATTAAAAGAGAGCTATGCTCAAAGTAGTGACCGTAAATACATACTCTCTTCATCTCAAGAAGCAAAGGTTTATAAATGAAAATTTGGTTTTTTTTAATTTTAACTATCTTGTTTATTTTTGAAAATATCTTTTTTGAAAATATCTTTTCTAAAATATATTTTTTCTTTACGGTTAAAAATATTTATGTTACTATTTATTATGCATTCGTAACACTCATGGGCTTTTTAGCCATTAGTTCATTTTTATTTATTCAAAAAAAAGTTTATTATTTTATAGCACTTTTACTACTTATGGTAACGTATGCGATAGAGTTGATTTATAAAGATATTAATGCTACAGGATTTACGCTTAATGATTTATCGATTGCACTCAATGAGGGACACGCCTTTGCAACTGATGCATTATTAACGTATGCCTCTTCAATTGAGAAAGCACTCTTTATTTTATTGTTATTAGGGGTTATTTTATTTTTAATACGTCAAAAAATTACAAAAAATAGTAGCTTTATTGCCTTAAAATATTTGCTACCTTTTTTCCTCCTCTCTATGGGCTTGGCGTACTCCATTACCTTTAGAACCATTGGCGAGACACAAAGCAGACCAACCCTTGTTAAAATGCTAAATATGGGTCTTTATTATGCTTCAAATAGACTCTATTATGGTAAACGAGATGTTTTAGAAGAGAAGCCAACAGGCAAAGCTAAATATAATAATATTATTTTAATTGTTGATGAGAGTATTGGTGGGAAATACCTCTCTATTAATGGCTATGAGCGAGAAACAACCCCTTATTTACAAAGCATACAAGAGAAGTTTATTAATTTAGGATTGGCCTCTTCTGGAGCGAATTGTTCGGCTTCAAGTAATATTATTTTAATGAGTGGTATTCAGTTAAATCAACTTCCTGATAAGCAACAACGCATTTTGAAAAAACCAGATATTTTTCAGTATGCCAAAAATGCAGGCTACAAAACACACTATATTTCAGGGCAAGGGGTTAAGGATTATTTACAAAATTATATGACAGAATATGACCTTGATGCCATTGATGACTTTACACAATTAGATGCACCCTATGAAAATAAAAGTATGCCCGAAGAAAAAGTGATAATAGACACTAAAAAAGCATTAAATAGTGGAGAAAAGAATTTTATTTTTATTGTAAAGCATGGTTCGCATTTTCAATGGGAACAATCTTATCCTGAAAGTGCAAAAATATTTGTGCCAACTTTGCAAAGTGATGATGCCCTAACCTTAGCCCTTAAAAAAGAGGCATTAAACTCTTATGCAAACTCTCTTAAATATAATGTGGATCTTTTTTTCAAAGATTTTTTAGCCTATATAGATTTTTTTAATCGAAAAGATACTTTGATTATCTATACATCAGACCACGGACAATCCATTGTAGAAGAGGGTAGAACCTCAACTCATTGTGATAGCAAGAACCCTCCCTTGACACAAGGTATTGTTCCCTTACTACTCTTTAGCAATAGTGAAGACAAACTCAATGATTTTAATTTTAAACCCAATAGTTATAGCCACTATCAGATTTTTCCTACCATTAAAAAGTTTATGGGCTATGACAATCTAAAAGCCAAAACCCTTTTAGATGAGCCCGAAGAGCAAATATTTGTCTCAGGTGACCTCTTTGGAAGGGTGAGTTTAGAGCGAAATAAGATAGACGTAAAATAATGAATTTTACGCTATTTTTTTCTCTTTCTTTCTAACATTTTCCAGTAAAAAATTTCAAATAATTTTTCTATAATACTTTTTTTTCTTTTTGTTAATGTTAAACTTTCTAGCGTAATAAATTTAGAACTGTTGGTAGCGAAAAATGCTTCTAAACGTAAAAAATCATTCTCTTTCATCGTATCTGGATGAAAGCAAGCTGTCCACGTTCCAAAGAACATTTTTCTAAATCTCCATAGTTGTTGAGGAACCCAATACATCTCATAGTCCCAATAAGGTGTAAAGGCAATACCATCACTAATGATGTGAATATCACTTTGAGTTTTGAGTGCTTCAATGGTGTTTTCATCAAATGAGTGAGCAGGTGCAACCCATAATCGTGTAGAGATGTTATGTTCTTTAAAAATTTCTATGCCCTTTCTAATCTTCTCTTTTTGTATTTTGAGTGATAGACCTGAAAATTCTGAATAGTTATTTATAGGTACAAGACTAGGTGCTTGGGTGGAGTATTGATGTTCATAGCCGTG
>JALSQB010000122.1 GCA_026985655.1 Campylobacteraceae bacterium
TCCCACGATTTGTCTTGCCAAGATTTAACTTTATGCCAAAAATTATCATCTTGTTTATCTATCATTAACTCTTTGTCTTTATTGTTAGGAACAACGGCAACAATAGGACAAATATTATACTTGTCCAATAGTGTTTCGAGCCGATTCCAATTGGCTAGATGCATAGTAGGACAAGCATCATCTAGTCGTATTATATATTTTGCGAACATTAAAATCCTTCTCTGTTAAAGGCTTAATTGTAAAGGAGTATGCTTATGAAGAGTTGAAGATTCATGGCTATTGAGTAAAAACTCATCTTCTGGCTCACTATTTTCTTTAACAGTTGATTTTAAGACAAGACCTATGTTTTGTAAATTTTTTTCTTGAATAATTCTTTCTAAATCAGAAACAGCTGAAGCTTTGGACATTTTTTCTCGAAGAACAATGAGGTTCTTATCTGTAAACTTCATAAGATACAAACTCTCTAAGGCTTTAGTATAGTTTGTTGTATCTAGGACGATGTAATCATATCTCTGTCTTAAAAACTCAAAAAGTTCGACCAAACGAGGTGATAAAATGAGTTCAGAGGGATTAGGAGGTATTGGCCCTGCTGGAATTATGTCTAGGTTATCATAATTGCTTGAAAAGATAATATTACCAATGTTGTCTCTTTGGCTTAAATAAGTACTAATTCCTGAAGTTTGTTGCTCAATTCCAAAATGACTATGAAGACTAGGCATTCTCATGTTAAAGTCTATAACAATGGTTTTATGACCTAGATTTTGAAAAACGCCAGCAAGATTGACCACCGTAGTTGTTTTGCCTTCTGCTTCTATGGCAGAAGAGACTAAAGTAATTAGCCCTTGATTCTCTTTTTTAGTAAACTCTAAGTTTGTGGCTATTTGATGGTAAGCTTCTTTTAGTTTTACAGTAGAAAACATATTGTCTTCATATAAAGGAATGATACCATAGACAGGAAGTTTAGTTGTGAAAGCCAGAGCTTTGCTTGTAACCTCTTTTATTTGAGGCTTTTCATCGCTTGTTTTGAGGAATACACGTAAAAGTGCGATGGATACACCAATTAAAAATCCAAGTATCAATGCAATAATCAAAACTAGCTTACGTTTTGGTTTTATAGGAATAAGTGAGTTATAGGCTTTATCTACAATTTCGTAGTTGGAAACAGAAGCTATCTCTATAAGCTCATTTTCTGATTTTTTTTCTAATAGATAGCTATACATTTTAGAATTTACTTCATAATCTCGTTGAAAGTGAATAAGTGTTTTCTCTTTTTTAGGAAGTTCTTTTAAGATTAATTCATACTTCTTTTTTTGAGATTCAAGTGATTTACGTTTGCTTTTAAGTGTATTATTTAAGTTTTGTACATTTAAAAGAATTTTATGTTTTATTTTTTTTATTCTTTGGCGTATTTTAATTAACTCTGGATACTGTTCGGTATATTCAATAGATAATTCATCTGCTTTTTCTTGAAGTTCATCAAGAGAATTAATAAATTTCATAGTCGCTTCATCTTTAAACTCTGAAAGTGTAGGTCCAATGGCATCAAGATTTTTATTGTTACGAATAAAAGAGAGCAGATTTTTAGCCAATTTTTCTTTAAGTGCTAATTCTGATAAATCTAAATCTAAGGTACTTAGCTTTTCAAAAGACTCTGTTGATTTTACTGATGGTTGAACACTATTTGCTGATTTATACCTTTCTAGTTCAGTTTCAGATTTTTCTAATTTCTCTTTAATTTTCTTTAGCTCTTGATCTAAGAAGGTTAATATTTTTTGATTTTTGTTCTCTTTTGTTTTGATATTTTGAAGAATATAATTTTCACTTAAAAAGTTTATATAATCATTAGCACGTTCAGGAACAGTATCTTGAAAAGAAATTTTAATTAAGTTTGCTTCTTTATCAATTTGTGTAGTTTTTAGTCTTGAACTTATAATATTTTCATAAATCTGTCGGCTATTTCCATTTAATAAAATATAGAGTGGTGCCGAAAAATCAGCTATTTTATGAAGTGTTCCTGTAAAATAAGGTGTTGCTACCTCTTTATCAAATGGATAGACTTTTGAAGATGCTCTTCCAATGCTTGTATTTCCATTTTTTGACGCTTTTTCATTTGTTAGGGTATATCCTTTATCTTTTAAAGTAACCTTAATCATAGCACCTAAAGTAGTAAGAGTAAACTTTTCATTAAGTGTTAGTTCGATAGGAGAATTTTTATAAAGTTCAACAGTTTTGTAATGATGTTTTGTAAAATATTGTACAGAAAAGTTGATCTTCTCTAAGGTTTTTTTATTACTTTTGAATGTTTTGAGGTTAAGTATCTCTTGTTTTACACTAATACTACTAATATTATTTATAGTATTTCGTAATAAATCATTCGTTTCTACAAGCTTATTGTTACTTTTAACTTTAATAATAGCATGAGACTCATAGATAGAGGGAGTAAAATAAAGGTTGACTTTTGCCAATATTACAGCAATTATAATAATAAATATAATAGACCATTTGTAGGGTAAAATTGTTTTAAACAATTCGATAATATAGCTTTCATTTTTCATAATATATTTCATTTCTCTTTAAAGTTTATAATTTATAGTTAATTACTATATTATATAAAGAAAATAATAAGTATAAGCTTATTTTTAAAATAATTAATTAGTATTTTTTTTAAATAAAATATATAAATTTTTTTTGTTATACTCTAAGTAAAATAATTTAATATGGAGATTTAAATGAGTAAAACTAATAAATATTTATCTTTGGCGTTAGCGACAGTACTGTTTAGTGCTTGTGGAGGAGGATCAAAGTCCTCTCAAAATGATGGTAAAGGAAGTATTGATTTTGCAAAATATTTTCCCAGTGAATCTATGAGTAAAGCCTATATTATGCGTACCCGAACACTAGAAACACCTAAAACAACATTCCGTACAGAAACCATTGAAGTGACAGGGAAAACCATTACGACACGTGAGAAGACAAAAGTTATAGAAGAAGTGAATATTAGCGATAAAAATATTACCATAACCACTTATACGGACATTGATAGTAAGCACGCTAAAACACTTGTACACTCTATGTACCGAAAGATTGATATAGGTGACAAAATTTTTCCTCAAAAGATCAATTCTACTACAACTAACTCTTTGGGTAAAATTACTCAAAATTCTACTGCTAGTTGTATTGTCAAAAGTAAAGAGAAAAAGTTTGAAAAAGGTGATTATCTTTATGAGGGTGATTTGTTAAAACTTGAATGTGTTGCCAAAGGTAAAGTTATTTATGAGATTAAGCAAGATATTTTAGATGCAGGTGTGGCGAATGATTTAAATGGCTCGCATGACACCTATGACAAATGGTATGTCTATTATAAAAAAGGTTTAGGTGAAGTAGCTGTTATTAATGATAACTGTATTACCAATGTAAAAACACCTTTGATTGTGAATGACAATGCCAAAGCTTCAGAGTGTAAGAGTAAACCTTATAGCTATGAGTTTTATGTAGAACAATAGTTTTTATTATGGTATAATTTTTAATACCATAGCTCAACACCTTAATATGAAAGTTATGCGTTAATTCTCATATCATAATTATTTTTTAAATCTTTATAGTTAAGGTGCTGAGCAATAGTATCATTAATGGGATATTATATCCTCTTACTCCCAAAATTTTGACCCCAATAGACTTGGTAAGTCGCATCACTTTTAATTACAATGGAAACACCAACTTGGGTGTAGGTACTTTTCATGATATTTTCACAATGTCCTGGACTCTTCATCCAAGCTTTCATTACCTCTTTAATGCTTCTTTGCCCTCCTGCAATGTTTTCACCTACTGAATAGTAATGATTATAGCCATTGG
>JALSQB010000123.1 GCA_026985655.1 Campylobacteraceae bacterium
TAGGGTATGAACCATCATCATTTTTAATAGTACCTCTAGCTGTATGCCCTAAAATAACAATATTTTTCTCATTGGTAAATTTTAGATAAAAGAGTTCATCATTCTCTATTTTAGTATCACCATTAATGGTTACAGAGATGTTTATATTTTGTGAACCCTCTTGAATATTATAAGTTGTGCTATTAATCTTGACATAGTCACTATCTGATGATTTGGCTGTATTATCTTGTGTATAGTAGTCAAATGAGCTATTGGCAAGTGCTGGTTTATCGAGATGAAAATTAAAGTGCATTATTTTAGTAGAGCTATTTCCCTCTACTACAGAAACATCGCCTGTAGAGAAATCTACACTAGGAAATGAGCCATCATCATTAATAATTTCTGCTTCGGATTCACTATCTATAATATAACTACTTCCAGAGATAAGTAGTTTTACATTTTCATCTTGTTCGGTTAGATTATCTTCAATGGTCTGTATGTTTACAAACTTATCTTTGTCTCCTGTATTAAAGGTAACAGTTCCATTAATGGCTGTATAATCCTCTCCTGCTATGGCTGATGGAGCAGAGCCATCTTGTGAATTATAATTAATTGTTAAACTAGGCTCTCCTGCTGGTAGAGGTTTAGTTAAAAAGATTTTACACGCTATATCATCTCCCTCACTCGCATCATCACAATGAACATCTACCTTTATGGCATCATCATCATAGATAGTAGCTGTAGCACTATTATCTGTTATTGTACCCTCTGAAATAGAGTCTATAATAACTTTAAAGTTTTCTGTTGTTTCAGGATTTAAATCTCCTTTTATAGTAATGGGTATAGTAACTCTATCACTATTTGCATTAACAGTTATAGTGTCAGAAACACCAATATAATCGCTTCCACTACTAGCTGTTCCATCTTCTGTATGGTAGGTAAGGGTTATATTATTAGTAAGATTTCTATTAAAATAGGCAACCAAAGAGAGTGTTTGGTCACTATCAGACTCTGTAATACTATCGTCATTAAAAGTAGTTATCTCTAATGGAGCTAAATCATCGTCATAGATGATTCCTTCGCCTTGGGCATTACTAACTACATATCCTGTAGTAGAGTTTGATATATTCATGTAGAGCTTTTCAGTGTTTTCATGCGTGGTATCATCTATTATGGGAACAGATATTGTTTCTAAATCATTACCTGCATGAAGATTGAATGGACTTGGACAAAAACCATAAAAAGTAACCGAACCACTTGTAGCTGTATAGTCACTTCCTGCTTTGGCACTACCATCTTGTGTGGTGTAATTTACCACAACCTCATCACACCAATCAGGTGCTTCACTTAGTTGAATGGGAAAGCTCATTGTTCCTGAATTTTCATTGACAGAAGAGGCATTAGAGATAGAGATACGAATATCTGTTCCATCTGCCAAAAGCCAAGAGGAGAAAAAGAGAATAGAAATCAATATAAACTTTTTATAAAAATGATACATAGAATTAGCCTTTAATAAATATTAATTTATAATTATAATATTTTTGTTATATATTAATGTTTAAATTATATTAATTTATTAATAAATAATTAAATATTATAAAATTAAATTTGCTTGATATAGCCATCTATAATCGGTTTTGAGGTATTATATTTTTTAAAATTAAATATAAGGTTCATAATAAACATGAAAATTAGTATTAAACAACTTATTTTGCTTACTTTAACAAGTATTTTTTTTGTCGCTTGTAGCAATAAAGATATTGTAAAAGAGTATGATAAACCAGCACTGACATGGTATGAAGACATTGTTAAAGAGATTGCTTCTTCAAATTTAGATAAAGCAGATAACCTCTATATCTCCCTTAGGAGTGAACACCCACGTTCTCCACTTCTTCCAACGGCCACTATGTTGTTAGCCAATGCTCAAATGGAAGAACAAGCTTATATTATGGCAGATTACTATTTAGATGAGTATCTTAAAAAATATGCTTCTGGTGCCAATATAGAGCAAGCTAAATTTCTAAAAATAAAAGCAGCATTTTTAGGGATTAAAGATGTAAATAAAGAGCAAAAATTGATGTTAGATACGCTAGTCGATGCAGATAAGTTTATTAAAGCCTATCCTAATTCCAATTATTTACCGATGGTTGAGACGGTTAAAGTACGTTTAAATATGGCGAAATATCTTCTCAATGAAAACATTTCAGCACTTTATGCACGGCTAGGGAAAGAGAAAGCATCTGAATTTTACAAACATAAAAATGCTAACTCACCCTTAACGATGACAGACATTAAAGCCCCTAAAATTGGCTTCTTTGATGCTATTTTTAAATAAATTTGAAAGAATTATATGCAGTTAAGTAACTACGAACCCTTTCCAACTGAATTACCTGTTATTATTGAAGATGATTTGTTTTTGTATCCTTTTATGATTTCTCCAGTTTTTTTAACCAATGCTGAAGACATTGAAGCTGTAAATTTTGCAATGGAGAAGAACTCTCTTATTTTTTTAACCACGACCAAAGAGGGTGAAGAGGGTTCAAGAGAAGAGGAGAATTTACATCGCATTGGTGTAATCGGTTCTATTATGCGTAAGGTAAACATTCCTGATGGACGTGTTAAGATACTTTTTCAAGGTATGGCACGGGGTGAACTAATTGGTGACTTGGAGACGATTAAACTTGAAGATAAAACATTTCAAAACTCAATGGTACATCTCCTTGAAAATAAAAAATATGATGAATTAAAAATAAGTGCATTGGTTGAGATTTTAAATGAAAAAATCAAACTTTTGTCCAAAGTAAACAATAATATTCCTGCTGATTTGTTAAAAACCATTACAGAAACAGATGACCCTTATCGCATTGTCGATTTGGTTTCCTCTTTGCTTAAGCTTTCTAAAACTGATGCTTATGAACTCTATGCCAATGATGATGTTGAACAATGTTTGCTAAAAGTCATAGAGATTATTGCTTCAGAAATGGAGTCAGCTCGTGTCGAAAAAGAGATTCGTTCTAAAGTTCACAGTAAAATAGAACAGACTAACAAAGAGTATTTTTTAAAAGAGCAGATTAAAGAGATTAACAAAGAGCTTGGGGTAGATGCCAGAAGAGAAGAGGAGATTGAAGCATTTCGTCTTAAACTTGACGCATTTAAACCTTATGTGAGTGAAGATGCCTTTAAAGAGATAAGTAAGCAATTAGAACGTTTTGCACGTATGCACCCAGACTCTGGAGATTCAGCTCAAATCCAAACCTATTTAGAGTGGGTCTTTGAATTGCCTTTTGAGGAACTAAGTTCTAAGGATTTAAATGTGCAAGAGGTTCAAAAATCTTTAGACAAAGACCATTTCTCTTTAACCAAACCCAAAGAACGTATTGTAGAATTTTTTTCAGTGCGTCAGTTAGCAGAAGAACGAGAGCTTAGTTTAGAGGGTAGTTCAGGCACTATTTTATGTTTTTCAGGACCTCCAGGGGTGGGAAAAACTTCTTTGGCAAACTCTATTGCTAAAGCCTTAGATCGCCCTTTGGTTCGCATTGCTTTAGGTGGTTTAGAAGATGTTAATGAACTTAGAGGACACCGACGTACCTATGTTGGGGCAATGCCTGGGCGTTTAGTGCAAGGACTTATTACCTCTAAAAGTGTGGCACCTGTTATTGTCTTAGATGAAATTGACAAAGTTGGACGCAGTGGTAGGGGCGATCCTACTTCAGCCCTTTTAGAAATACTTGACCCTGAACAAAACAGTGCTTATCGTGACCACTATTTAAACTTTGATATTGATTTGAGTCGGGCTATTTTTATTGCAACGGCTAATGATGTCGGTGCAATTCCTGCTCCACTTCGTGACCGTATGGAGTTTATTACTGTAAACTCCTATACACCTAATGAAAAACTTCAGATTGTCAAGCAGTACTTAATTCCTCAAGAGTTAAAGAAACATGCCCTAAAAGAAGATGAATTTGAAATAAGCGATAAAGCCTTAAAATTACTTATTGATGAATATACCAGAGAACCAGGGGTTCGTGGTTTACGTCGAAAAGTAGCAGGTATTATGCGTAAGGTGGCTTTTAAATTACTTTTAGATAAATCCATTGAAAAAGTTAAAATTAAAGTAAAAAATTTGCCTCAATTTGCTGAGCAAAAAGTATTTGAAATCTCACCCATAGATGAAACTCCTTTGATTGGGGTTGTTAATGGTTTAGCATGGACTGCTGTTGGTGGTGATGTACTTAAAATCGAAGCGATGAAGCTTCGAGGAAAGGGTGCATTGAAATTAACAGGTAGTTTAGGTGATGTCATGAAAGAGTCAGCACACATTGCTTTTTCGGTTGTTAAAAGTTTGGTAAATTCTAAAGCACTAAGCACTGAAGATAGTGAAATATATAAGCGTTATGATTTACATCTTCATGTTCCCGAAGGTGCAACCCCTAAAGATGGGCCGAGTGCAGGAATTGCTATGGCTGTGGTGATTGCTTCAGTTTTATCTGAAAAGAAGATAGACCATAAACTGGCAATGACAGGAGAATTAACTTTGACAGGAAAAGTACTTCCTATTGGTGGACTCAAAGAGAAATTAATCGCAGCCTATAAAGCAGGTGTGACTAAAGCATTAATTCCTCAAAAAAATTATGAACGTGATTTGGAAGAGATACCAAATGAGGTTAAAGATGCCATTGAGATTATTGGTGTTTCTGTTGTTCAAGAAGTTTTAGAAGAAGCCTTAGTTTAAGGCTTAAGAGACTTAAATTAAGTCTCTCATAATTTCATCGAGTTGCTCAAAAGAGACCTCTTCTTTGAAGGTTTGTTCTGTAACACCATTTTTAATAATAAGCGTAGTTGGAAGAGAACCCGTCCATTCATAATGATTTTGAATAAAAAGTAGTAATGGAATGGCTTCATTCTTATCAATAACAGGATAATTCATTTGACGACTTTGAATAAGTGATGCAGCTTCGGCTTTTCCCATAGGATCTTGTGCTTGAAGGGCAATAATTTGTGAAATATTACTATATTTTCTTTGAAGTCTTTTAATAATAGGAATCTCTCTAAAACAGTAGGGACAGTTTTTCCCAAAAATAGATAAGATTACAATTTTATCTTGATATTCTGGAAAAGCAAAACCATTACTTCTCTCTTGTATGCTGATGCTTGTTCCTTGTACCGTTCGAACATGATGCATCTCTCCTGCGGTAGAAGAAGCAATAGTCTGAGGTGTGACTGGCATAGGAGGTGCTTGAGGAATAATCTCTTCGGTACTGTCTATTGGCATAGGTTCTACTATTTGTCTATCATGAAAAATAGGTCTTTCTTGAACAATAGGGCTAGTTTGTACAATAGGTCTTTCTTGAAGAATAGGGTTAGTTTGAAGAACATGGGTGTTTTGTACTTGTGGAATAATTTCTTGAGTGCTTGTTTGTAGTGTTCTTTGAACACAACCAGTGGTACTGAGTGTTAAAAGTATTATGGAAATTTTAAAAATATTTTTTTGCATTGCTTGCCCTTTTTTAATTATTATTTACGCATTATAGCTTCTCATCATAAAATTAGCGTAAAGCTAAAGCCAAAAATTTAACTTTTTAAAGGTATAATCCTTGAATTTAATTTTACAAGGACAAAAAAATGAACTGGACACCAAGCTCTTGGAGAGATTTTCCAATTAAGCAACAACCAACTTATGTAGATGAAGAAGCACTCAAAAATGTTGAAGCAGAGCTTAGTTCTTATCCACCACTTATTTTTGCAGGAGAAGCAAGAAGATTAAAAGAGAAATTAGCCGCCGTAGGACGAGGTGAAGCTTTCTTGCTACAAGGTGGTGATTGTGCTGAAAGCTTTGCAGATTTTAATACCCTAAATATTAAAAACTTTTTTAAATTGATGTTACAGATGAACATGGTCATGATGTACTCTACTGGAAAACCTGTGGTTAAAGTAGGAAGAATTGCAGGGCAATTTGCAAAACCAAGAAGCTCTGACTTTGAAGAGATAGAGGGGGTTAAACTACCTTCTTACCGTGGAGATATTATTAATGGTATTGAGTTTACAGAGGAAGCCAGAATTCCCAATCCTCATAATATGGTACGTGCCTATAATCAGTCAGCAGCAACACAAAATCTTTTAAGAGCATTTTCAAGAGGTGGATTGGCTGATTTAAATAAAGTTCACCAATGGAATTTAGAGTTTATTAAAGACAATGAATTGGGGAAAAAATATGAAGAACTTTCTCACAAAATTGACTCGGCTGTTAAATTTATGTCAGCGTGTGGATTATCATCTAAGAGTGTTCCTCAATTGCATCAAACAACTATTTACTCTTCGCATGAAGCATTACTTCTTAACTATGAAGAGGCATTAACTAAAAAAGACTCTGAAGGTGACCAACAATATTATGACTGTTCAGCCCACATGTTGTGGATTGGAGACAGAACAAGAGATTTAACAGAAGCACATATTGAGTACTTTAGAGGTATTGCAAACCCTATTGGTTGTAAAGTAGGACCTAGTATGGGAGAAGATGAGTTAATAGAACTTATTGATGCGTTAAATCCAAATAACGAAGAGGGAAGATTAAACCTTATTGTGCGTATGGGGGCAAGTAAAATCCAAGAGTTCTTCCCTAAATTACTTAAAAGAGTACGTGATGAAGGTAAAAATGTGGTTTGGTCATGTGACCCAATGCACGGTAATGTAGAGAAGAGTTCCACAGGGTATAAAACCAGAGATTTTGCGAACATTCTTTCTGAAGTGGAGCAGTTCTTTGCCATTCATAAAGAGCTAGGAACAGTAGCAGGTGGAATTCACTTGGAGATGACAGGAAATGATGTAACAGAGTGTACAGGAAGTGCTTCTTGTTCTATTACTGCTGAAGATTTAAGCTCACGTTACCATACACAATGTGACCCAAGACTCAATGCCTCTCAAGCATTAGAACTTTCATTTATGATTGGTGAGATGCTAAATACGTAGGGTGTCATTTTAATGCACCATTAAATAATTTAGGGTGCAATAAATTGCACCCTACACCCTAAATGTTTCAGAAGTTCGACAATGCTTTGCCATAAAACATCCTTCACATTCAGGTTTGACAGCTTTACATTTATATCGTCCAAAGAGTACCATGGCTTGATGAAGTAGATGTAAATCGGTTTTAAACTTTTTACTTAAAGTGGCTTCTGTTTTAAGGGCTGTTTTATCATCACTTAGACCAAGTCTATGGGCTACTCTAAAAACATGGGTATCAACAGCCATTAAGTTTGCCCCAAAATACTCTATCATCACGACATTGGCTGTTTTTTGCCCAACCCCTGCTAGCTTCACCAATTCATCGCGTTCATTGGGGATTTTTCCATTATGATTTTCAACGACAGCTTGTGCCATTTTAATGAGATTTTTTGCTTTATTATTAAAAAAAGAGCAGGTATTAAGATAGGATTTTACTTCATCTAAATCAGCATTAGCAAGTTCAATGGGTGAGGGGTAGGCTTCAAAAAGAGCAGGAGAGATAATATTGACCCGTTTGTCAGTACATTGAGCAGAGAGCATCACGGCTATGAGTAGCTCATAGATATTATTGTAATTGAGTTCAGTTAAAGATTCTGGATAATATTCAAGAAAGAGAGATTTAATCTCTTCAATCTCTTTTTTAGTAGCAGGCTTTATTTTTTTTGTAGGCATAAATGAGACTCTTTTTTAAAGTATTTGTTTTAAGTATTATAGTATGATTTACCAATCATTTACTAATTGATGTTATAATATAGTTCTAATATATTATAACAAGGTTTAGAATTGAAGAAGAAATTTAGATTTTTTATGCTTTTTTCTCTATTTGCAACAACCATGGTAGTAGCTGATGAAACATTGGCAGTGGTTGATGGTGCTGAGATTACGACCAAAGATGTTAATGAATTTGTCATTAAGAGTATTCCAGGGGCAACATTTTTTTCTTTAACTGATAGTCAGAAAAAAGCAGTTATCAATCAGATGATTGACCGTAGGCTTTTTTTAAAAGATGCCCAAAAACTCAACATAAAAGATGATGTCAAATATCAACAAGATTTAAAAAAATTACAAGAGAATCTTTTACTTGATTACTGGATGAAAAAAGAGGTAGAAGAGATTAATATCTCTGCTAGTGATGCTAAAGAGTATTATTTAAAACATCGAGAACTCTTTTTAAAACCAGCTTCGGTTAAAGTTCGCCATATTTTATTGGCAACAGAAGATGAAGCGATTACATTAATCGCAGAACTACAAGCTGATAAAGTGAATTTAAAAGAGCATTTTATACGATTGGCAAAGAGTGAATCAATTGGACCGAGTGCCAAAAATGGGGGTGCTTTAGATTGGTTTGTTTTTAATCAAATGGTACCAGAATTTTCTCAATCAGCTTTTGCTTTGAGAGTAAATACTATTACATCTCAAGCTGTTCATACGCAGTTTGGGTATCATATTATCTATCTTGAAGATAAAAAAGAGGAGGGTATGATTCCTTATGAAAATGTTAAAGAGGATATTATTAAATCTTTACGTTTGGCTAGATTTAAAATAAAATTAAAAAAATTAAGTAAAAAAATGAAGAAAACGGCAAAGATTATTGTAAAATAATAAAAAAGTTAATAAAAATTTAAAGGTTAAAGAGAATGGGAAAAAAAGTATTAGATAGCTTACCGTGTGGTATTTTAAGTGGTAATCAAGTGCAAGAATTATTTGCAATAGCAAAAGAGGAGGGCTTTGCCATTCCTGCTGTGAATGTTGTGGGAACATCATCACTTAATGCTGTGCTTGAATCAGCTGCCAAAGTAAATTCGCCTGTTATTATTCAGTTTTCTAATGGTGGTGGTGAGTTTTATGCAGGTAAAGGAATGCCAAGCGAGAAAAAGGCAGTCTTAGGAACCATTGCAGGAGCGCAACATGTACATACCGTAGCTGAAGCTTATGGCGTACCTGTTATTTTACACACAGACCATGCAGCACGTAAACTTCTACCATGGATTGATGCACTTTTAGATGCGAGTGAAAAGCATTTTGAAGCTTTTGGAAAACCACTTTTTTCTTCACACATGCTTGACCTTTCAGAAGAACCAATTGAAGAAAATATTGCTACGTGTAAAGCCTATTTAGAACGTATGAGTAAAATAGGAATTACCCTCGAAATTGAGCTTGGTGTAACAGGAGGAGAAGAAGATGGTGTAGATAATACAGAGATAGACAATTCATTACTTTACACACAGCCAGAAGAGGTGGCTTATGCGTATGAAGAGTTATTGAAAATATCACCAATGTTTACCATTGCTGCTTCATTTGGAAATGTACACGGAGTCTATAAACCTGGAAATGTTTCATTAACACCAACAATTTTAGATAATTCTCAAAAGTACATTCAAGAGAAATTTAATACTGCTCCAAAACCTGTTAATTTTGTATTTCATGGAGGCTCAGGTTCAGAACTTTCAGATATTCGAGAAGCCATTACTTATGGAGTGGTAAAGATGAATATTGACACCGATACCCAATGGGCATATTGGGACGGAGTTCGTGCTTATGTTGATCAATATCACGCTTATCTCCAAGCCCAAATAGGAAATCCAGAGGGGGAAGATAAACCCAATAAAAAGTTTTATGACCCACGTAAATGGTTACGTGAGGGTGAACTCTCTATTGTTAAACGCTTAGAAGAAGCATTTGCTGATTTGAACTGTTTAGATAGAAATTAAAAATATTGGTTCAGAAAAAACAATTTCAGAATCAAATTATTTATATTAAACGCGATGATTTACTCTCAAATGATTTTTCTGGTAATAAGGCACGAAAGTTTTATTATTATTTAAATCATGACTTTCCAAAAGTAAAAAAAATCATCTCTTATGGTTCAGCTCAATCCAATGCCATGTATAGCTTGTCTGTATTGGCAAAGTTAAAAGGGTGGGAATTTGACTATTATGTAGCACATTTAGCCTCTTATTTGGAAGAAAATCCAGAGGGAAATTATAGATACGCATTAGATAATGGCATGAACTTACATGTGGGTCAAGTAAATGCTATGTCAAGCAATGAGGAAAGTGTATTATATATTGAAGAGGGTGGAAGAGAGATTTATGCTGAAGTTGGCTTAAAAATTTTAGCTGAAGAGATTTTAGAATGGAAACAAGAGCAGGGGATTGAGGAATTAAATATTTTTTTACCTGCTGGTACGGGAACAACGGCATTATATTTACAAAAACATAGCATAGATAAAGTCTTTACTACCCCTTGTGTTGGAAATAGCCATTATTTAAAAGAGCAGTTTTTAATGCTTGAAAAAGATGAAAAAATACACCCTACAATTATAATACCCTCAAAAAAACGACACTTTGGAAAGCTCTATAGAGAGTCTTATGTTATTTGGTTAGAATTACAAAAGCAAATGGGCATAGAGTTTGATTTACTCTATGACCCACATGGTTGGCTAACCTTGTTAGAAAATCCAAAACTTTTTGATAAACCATTACTCTATATTCATCAAGGTGGATTGATAGGCAATGAGAGTATGTTAAAAAGATACAAAAGGAAATATGATGAAAATATTTAGTACAAAAGATAAGAATTTTGAAAATGAATTTGATGAATTGTTAAAACGTGGGGCAATGGACATAGATGGGGTAACAACTATTGTTAAAGGACTTCTCGATGAGATTAAAAATGAAGGAAATTCAGCACTTAAAGGACATATTGCAAAATTTGACCGATGGACACCTAAAACGGATGAGGCATTAAATGTCTCTGTTGAGTCGATGGAAAAAGCCTATAATAATATTGATGCAACGCTTAGAGATGCACTTCACCTTGCGTATGATAGAATAGAGAATTATCACCAAAAATTGATGCCTAAATCGTGGTTTGACTATGAAAAAAATGGCAATATGTTAGGACAAAAAGTAACTGCCGTCGATAGTGCAGGACTCTACATTCCTGGAGGAAAAGCAGCCTACCCCTCTTCACTTCTTATGAATGCTATTCCTGCTATTGTAGCAGGAGTTGAAGAGATTGTTGTCTGTACACCTGCCCCTGATAATGAACTCAATGAACTTCTTTTAGCTGCTTGTCATTTATGTA
>JALSQB010000124.1 GCA_026985655.1 Campylobacteraceae bacterium
CATAGATGTTAAAGAAAAATCAAATAATTTTAGTGAGTGTGGTGGCTCTATTTTCATCACTTTATGCATATGAACCATCAGTTTATGGGGCAGGCGACATCAATAGCGCAACACCCTATGGTTTAACCCCAACAGAACAAGCAGTAGTACAAAATAAAAAAACCTTACAGATGCTTTACAATAAAATGACAGAGCAACAACGAAAGATTGATGGATTAAGTACCATTATTGAAGGGCAAAATAGAGAGATTGCTGAACTAAAAGAGCAACTCGTGGCACAAGAGGCTAAAAACACTAGAGCAGAAGATGCAAATAAAACTTATGCATTGCTTTTAGAGATAGGGCAAACCGTTGATAAGATAAATAATAATTATGTTACAAGAGAAGAGTTGGGTGCTTCTTTAGGTAGAACAAATAGTACTAATTCTAATGAACTCCCTAGTCAAGTGATGAGCAATGACCCTTCTGAAGGGTATCGACAAGGGGTACAACTCTTTTCAACACGTAGCTATATGGCAGCGAAAGCTCACTTTGAAGAGGCATTGGCAAACAACTATAAACCTGCCGCTTCAAATTACTATTTAGGAGAGGTTGCTTATTATACGCAAAATTATAGTGATGCAGTTAGCTATTTTAAACGTAGTGCTTCACTCTCTGACCAAGCCTCTTATATGGATATTTTGTTTTTACATACTGCCATCTCTTTAGAAAAAAGTGGAGACAGTACGCAGGCTAAGAGTTTTTATCAGTATATTATTGATACTTATCCTAATACAAAATCAGCATCTATTGCACGAAACAAAATATAATAGTTGTTTAATCAGTAGTAAATAAGTTTGCTGTGCTATGATTGTGGCAAATTTATAATTAGGAGATGCTATGACAATTACTAGTGAAAACTGTGTTGTAGGTATTGAGTACGAAGTAAAAGAAGCTGGAACAAATGAAATTGTTGATTCAAACAAAGGTTCAGGGCAACCTTTAGAGTTTATTATGGGAAAAGGACAGATTATTCCTGGTCTTGAAAAAGGTTTATGTGATATGGGTCAAGATGACTCTGCTGATTTAATGATTCCTGCTGCTGATGCGTATGGTGATTACAATGATGAAGCGATTCAAACTTTACCAATTGAGCAATTTGATGGTGTAGAGCTAAAAGATGGTCTTACTCTTTATGGTCAAAGTGAAGATGGACAAACAACTCAAGTAACTGTTAAATCATTTACTGATAAAGAGGTAGAGATTGACTTTAACCACCCAATGGCAGGTAAAGACTTAATGTTCTCTGTAAGTGTAAAATCTGTAAGAGAAGCAACAGCAGACGAAATTTCATCTGGTATTGTTGGTGGAGCACCTGCTGAAGGTGGTTCTTGTGGAACTGGATGTGGTTGTCACTAAATTTTAAAGTGCAATCTCTTGCACTTTAAAGATACTTCATTTTCTGAAGTATCTTTTTCTCTATTTTCTTATCTTTTTAATTTTTAATTTTACTCATATCTTGAATTGTGGAGAGTAATGCTCCAAGTTTATTTTTAACCTCTAAGTACTCTAACTCTGGAATAGAGTCTGCCACGACTCCTGCTCCTGCTTGAAGTGTAATTGAGTTTGGTTTAATAAGAGAAGTTCTGATGGCAATAGAGCTATCCATTTCACCATTAAAGGCAAAGTAGCCAATTGAACCAGAGTAGAAACCACGTTTTAAGCCTTCATATTGAGCAATAAGCTCCATCGCTCTAATTTTAGGTGCTCCTGTCATTGTTCCTGCTGTAAAGGTGGCACGAAACAGGTCAAACATGTCTTTGTCTTTAGCAATGATTGCCTCTACATCTGAAACCATATGCATCACATGTGAGTACTTCTCTACACGCATCATATCGCTTACTTTGACACTTCCTGCTTTAGCAACTCTTCCCACATCATTTCTTCCTAAGTCTATGAGCATTAAATGTTCAGCACACTCTTTGGGGTCATTGAGCATCTCAATCTCAAGCTCTTTGTCTCGTTGAGGCGTTTTCCCACGTTTCCGTGTTCCTGCAATAGGACGTAAGAGTATTTCATCGTTAGACAACTTGACCATAACTTCAGGAGAAGAACCACAAATAGAGAAATCTTCATAATCAAGTAAAAAGAGATAAGGAGAAGGATTTTTCGAGCGTAAAAGTCGATAGAAACTTAAAGGGTCTATCTCTCCTTCTTGTGTGTAGCGATTTGCCAATAAAATTTGAAAGACATCGCCAGAACGTATCATCTCTTTTGACTCTATTACCATCTTTTTGAAACGTTCTTCTTCTATGGAGAACTCTCCCTCATCTGTGAGTTTTGCAGGCTTTATGGGCTGTATCTCCATAGGCTCTTTGAGCAGTTGCTCTATTTTAAGAACTTCATTTGTATAGCCACTATCATTTTGGATAATAGTAAGCATTGATGTTTTGTGTGAAAAGGCTAAAAGAATAGAAGGACGAACCAAATCTAAATCAGGCGTATTGAGTGGGTCATTAAGTGAATCCATCGTTGCTTTAAGTGTGGGTTCAAAGACTTTGACCATGTCATAGCCAATAAAACCAATGAAACCATCTACAAAAGCAAATCCTGCTTCATTGGCAATCTTCTTGTACGCTTCTTGGTCTAGCTCTTTATAGTAGTTTTGTAGAAAATTAAAAGGGTCACTCTCTATCTCTTTTGTACTTCCTGTGGTGTTAGTATAGAGCGTTTGATTGTTTTTGTAAACAATTCGCTCCATGGCTCCAATGGTAATAAAAGAGAAGTTTCCCTCAGAAGTGTTTACCACACTTTCAAAGAGCATGGTAACTTCATCTTTAAAAAGCTCTTTTATTTTTCCATACATGGAAACGGGAGTGAGTTGATCAAAGAGAAGTTGTTTTATCATTTTTTATTTTACCTTTGTTACGTAAGCACCTGTTAAAACTTTTGCTTTAACTTTTGCTAATTGAGCTGTTGCTTGATTTCTACTAAAGAATGGTCCTACTAAGACACGTGTTAAATCAGGATTGTTTTCCACTTTATCAACGGCATAGTTAAAGTTTGCTTTTTTAACTTTGCTAATGACAGTATTTGGATTTCTGTAAGTTCCAACTTTAATGTAGTAGCTATTGGTAAGTTTTTTGACATGTCCACCCAAGAATGAAGCATTTTTTGTACTAGAAGCGTGAGTAGTATGTGTTGTGTGTTTATTGCCTGTTGTATGTTTAGTGCTTGTTGTGTGTTTTGGTTGCTTTGCATGTACTACTTTATCAATGTACTCTTTTTTAGGTGTAGTATGTGTAGTAGAAGCATTATGTGTTGAAGAAGCATTATGTTTAGGGCTTACTTCTTTTTTAGGTGTAGTGTTCTTTTTTGGTGTAGCATAGGTTTTAACGGCTTCATGCTCTTTTTTAGGTACATGAGAAGTTAAAGGCGTTTTAATTGCTGAACTTAGGTTTCTGTCAAGAATTTTAGTTGGTGTATGAGGGCTAACTACATGTGCTGTAGTTGTTTGATGCTTTGTCTCATCACTACTTTTTTTATCGTCACTGGCTTTTTTGTCGTCACT
>JALSQB010000125.1 GCA_026985655.1 Campylobacteraceae bacterium
TCGTCACTATTTTGAGCTTCATTGCTTGTGCCATTTAGATCTTTTACATGTTGAACTGATGAACTGTTTGTTTCATCTTCAATGGTGCTATCAGTATTTAAAATAAGTTTAGTAATAACAACTGAAATTACTAAAATAATAAATAATAGTGCTAAGAGGGTTAAAATATTTGTGATTGGACTTTTTTTAGAGCTGTCTAATTCATCAATTTTTATGTCGCTTAAGTTTTTATCTGGCATGGTTTATCGACTCCGTTTTTTTAAACAGAGTATAACACAATAATAGTGATTTTACACATAAATATTATATTTTTTGGGTAGGTAGTGTAATAATATTAAAGTTTTTTGGTAAATTATTATCTGGATAAACTTTATAACTTTTTTTTGACTTAAAAGACAAAAGATGTTTTATCTCTTCAACTATTTTATAGGAACTTTCAAGGCTTATTTTGTTTTGGGGAATAAAGAGTTGAAAGAGGTTCTCGTTGCTATTTCTGTAAGCTTGAGCTGTTTCTATATTTAAGGATTTTAAAAGATGTTTCAATAAAGCGTAAAAGGCTTGCCAATCATCTTGTTTGTACTCTATAACAATATAATTAACACAATCATTTTCGATTAAAGGAAGAGCGAGGGAAAGCTTTTGTGCTTGATATTGATTGAATAAATAGGCATCAATAGGCATCTTCTCTTTTTGTAGTTTTGTGTAGAAAGTACGATTATTGAAAGTTATTTTCTCAACAATCGAATGGGTGTGAATATAGAAATATTCACACTCAAACTCTAAATCAAAGATAGTGATTTTCAAGGCTAGTAGATGGCTTTATCATAAATAACAAAGTTAGAAGCAAGTGCTTTCATTTCATCTTTAATTTTTGCGTGAAGCGCACTATCCTCGACATTATCTAAGACATCGGCTATTTTATTGGCAATAATCTCAAACTCTGCCTCTTTCATTCCACGGCTTGTAAGTGCTGCTGAACCTACACGAATACCAGAAGTGACAAATGGGCTTCTAGTCTCTCCTGGAACGGTATTTTTATTGACCGTAATTCCTGCATCACCTAAGGCTTTGTCGGCATCTTTTCCTGAAAAATCTTTATCTAAAAATGAGACAAGTACCAAGTGGTTATCTGTTCCATTGCTGACTAGGTTAAAGCCTCTTTTAATAAGTACATCGGCTAATACTTTGGTATTTGCTTTGACCTGTTTTGCGTAAGTCTTCCACTCATCACTTAGGTTATATTTAAATCCAATGGCTTTGGCTGCAATCACATGAACCAATGGCCCGCCTTGAAGACCAGGGAAGATGGCTGAGTTGATTTTTTTAGCAATATCTTCATCGTTGCTCATAATCATTCCACCACGAGGACCTGCAAGTGTTTTGTGTGTTGTGGTTGTTACAACATCTGCATAAGGGAAAGGACTCATATGCTCATCAGCACATACCAAACCAGCAATGTGGGCAATGTCAGCAAATAAAATAGCACCTACTTCATCGGCAATTTCTCTAAACTTTTTAAAGTCAATCTCACGAGCATAAGCAGACGCACCACAAACAATGATTTTTGGTTTAACAATTTTAGCAATCTCCATTACTTTGTCGTAGTTGATGTAGCCATCAAGTTCAACACCATAAGTAAATGATTGGTAGTTTTTACCTGAAAAGCTTGGTTTGCTTCCGTGTGTTAAGTGACCACCATGGCTTAAGTCCATTCCTAAGATTTTGTCATACGGCTTAAGTAACGCAGCATAAACAGCACCATTGGCTTGACTTCCCGAGTGTGGTTGGACATTGGCAAATTTACAGTTAAAGAGTTTACACGCTCGGTCAATGGCAAGTTGTTCAACTGTATCAGCGTGTTCACACCCACCATAATAACGTTTAGCAGGGTAACCTTCTGCATATTTGTTAGTAAATACTGAACCCATTGCTTCCATAACAGCTGGAATGGTAAAGTTTTCAGAGGCAATCATCTCTAAATGGTCGGTCTGTCTTTGGCGTTCTTGGTTAATGGCTTCAAAAATTTCTGGGTCAAATGTTTCCATAGAATAACTCATGGGGTCTTTCCTTTAAGGGTTTAGGTTTTAATCGTCTATTTATATCAAATATAATATAAGAATACCTTAATATGATTATATTATATTTGCGTAGGTCGGGGCATTCTTGCCCCGACAATCAAAATTAAGTTCGCTCTGAAATACGCTTCTTGCAAGCATTCCCATCAATACAGAACATTCCTTTACCTTTTTTGGCAGGTTTTAGCTCTTCTGGGTTTTCGTTACCACATTTTTTACATTTGTCTTCGGCTGAAATTACAGGGGCTTTAGGGGCTTCTGGTCGCATCGCAGGGAAGAGTAAAACATCTCGAATGCTTTGTTGATTGGTAAGCATCATTACAAGTCTGTCAATCCCAATCCCTTCTCCTGCTGTTGGGGTCATACCATAGCTTAGGGCTTTAACAAAGTTGGTGTCCATGTGCATCGCTTCATCGTCGCCCGTTAGCTCTTTTGCATCGACTTGGGCTTGAAATCTTTTGTACTGGTCAATGGGGTCATTGAGTTCTGAAAAACCATTGGCAAGTTCAGCACCTGCTACAAAGAACTCAAAACGTTCAGCTATTTGAGGGTTTGCATCACTTCGTCTTGCTAGTGGCGAGATGTCCACAGGATAATCGGTAATAAATGTTGGGTTAATAAGTTTAGCTTCAACAAACTCATCAAAGAGTTCAGCTTGAACGTAACCGATTGTCCAGTTGTTGTCATATTTTAAGTTATTCTCTTTTAAAAATGCCAAACCTTTATCTCTGTCTTCAGCTATTTCTCGTGGAATACCACCAATATTGACAATGGAATCAATCCAAGTGACACGTGCAAAAGGTGTAGAGAAATCTACCTCTTTGTCACCATAAGGAAGTTTTTTGTTAAGCTTTAAGGTCTCAAACAAGTAGTCAAACAGCTCTTCAGTCACTTCCATAAGCTCAATGTAGGTTTTGTATGCCCAATAAAACTCAATAACCGTAAACTCTGGATTATGCGTTGCATCTATTCCTTCATTTCTAAAGTTTTTACCAATCTCAAAGACAGCGTCCATACCACCAGTGATGAGTTGTTTTAAGTAAAGCTCTGGGGCAATTCTTAAAAATCTATCCACACCTAAGGCATTGTGGTGCGTGGTAAAAGGCTTAGCATTTGCTCCCCCTAAGATAGGGTGCATCATCGGTGTTTCAACTTCTAAAAAACCCTTGTCTTCAAAGAAACGTCTAATTCCAGAGACAATATGAGAACGCAGTTTAAAGCGTTTGGTCACTTCAGCGTCCATAATCATGTCTAAGTAGCGCTGTCGATACTTAATCTCTTGGTCTTGAATACCATGAAACTTTTCAGGAAGTGGGGAGATAGATTTAGTTACCAAATTAACCTCTAAACAGTGAAGCGTAAGTTCTCCTGTACCTGTTACAAAAGGGTAACCTTTGACTTCAATAATATCACCCACTTCAAAAAGTTTTTTAACCACATCGTTGTAATAGTTTTCGGGTAAATCATCACGGTTAAAGTAGATTTGAACCAATCCTGCTTCATCTTCTATTTTTGCAAAAGCAGCTTTTCCCATAATTCTGATGAATTTTAAACGCCCTGTGAGTCTAAAAGATTGTGTTTTATCTTGTTTCATCTCACCTTCAGCGACTTCAATATCATGAACATAAGCACATTCACTTAAAAAAGTTTTTGAGGGTGTTCCTTTAGTCACTTGGTTAGGGTAAGGGTTAATCCCTTTTTCTCTTAATGTATCGGTTTTTTTTATTCGTTCTTGAATATATTGGTTCTCAAATATCAAGGTTTCTCCTAGCAATATGTTTTTTAAATAAGTTGTTGTGTAAATTGATGTTTAAGTTAAGTTTTTTGGGGAGGGTTACCCTTTAGCTAAACAAGCTGAACAGGTACCCATAATCTTCATGACATGGTCACTCATCTTAAAGTTAAACTTTTTAGTAATTTCCTCTTGTTGTTTTTCAATGAGGTCATCATAAAACTCTTCAATCTTTCCACATTTTAAACAGACCAAATGGTCATGGTGGTGTGTAATGCCAAATTCATATTTTTTACCTTGTGTGCCAAATGAGATGGAAGTGACAATGTTCGCATCTTCAAGCAAGGTAAGGGTACGATAAACCGTAGCAATCCCTAATTTTACTTTTGGATAGCTCTCTTTAATGAGTGCATAAATCTCTTCAGGGGTAAAATGACCATTGTTATCATAGATGATTTTAAGTATAAGTTCACGTTGGGTAGTGTACTTTAAATTCTTAGACTTTAATAACTTTTTAAAGTTTTCAAGTATCTCATCATATGAAATGGTGTTTGTCATTTTATATATTCCTTTAGTTAGATGCGTTGTGTTCGGTTAAATTTATTGTTGTATGATTATCCGTTAGATTATTATCGCTGGCATTAGTGTCAAGATTGAGTACTTTTTGACCAATCTCAGCCATTGGTTTGAAAAGTTTGCTCTCTTGTGAAAATTTGGTAGCCGATTTTTTAAAGAAATCTGATTGATTAATCCCAAAGATAATTAAAGAGAAAATAAATACATAACGTACAGCCGATAAGATATATCCTAAGAAACGACTGATAAATCCATCTACTTCAGGGCTTAGTTTGGTGATAATTGATGAGATTATACCAAGAACCAACAAAACAGATACTACGATGAGTATAAAACCAATAATATTGGTAAATTCAGCTGGTATTTTAGGAAAAAGGTTCTGCTCGTCAATAAACTTAACTGCCATTAGATTGTATCTTGCAGCAAGAATAACTCCTCCTACAACCGTTAAAAGGTTTAGTAGCTCTTTGCTAAAGCCGTTTACTAATCCTTTAATTGCTAAAAATGCTATTAATGCTACTATTACTATATCTACAATATGAAAACCCATAAATTCCATAAATAATTCCTTTTGATGTATTAAAATTTAACAAATTAAAATTTTTGGAAATTATAGCTTAAGTTATCTAAAATTGATATTTTTCTTTAATTCATCAGGCTTACTTGAATACTGAACAGCATCTTCTTTGGTAATTAATCTTTTGCCAACCAAGTTAGTAAGTACTTGTGTTTGTGTCTGCATACCACTTTTTCCTTGACCTAACTGCATTTGTGAGTAGATTTGATGAACTTTGTCTTCTCTTATGAGGTTTGCAATCGCGTGATTTGTGACCAAAATTTCAGGAACAGCAACCCGTCCACCACCAATTTTTGGTAAAAGCATTTGAGAGATAACAGCAACCAAAGAGGTTGAAATCATGGTTCTAATTTGTGCTTGTTCTTCTCCATTAAAAACATCAATAATACGGTTAATGGTTCCAGGAGCAGAGTTGGTGTGTAGCGTACCAAATACCAAGTGACCTGTTTCAGCTGCTGTTAGTGCGGCTTCAATGGTCTCTTTGTCTCTCATCTCCCCAATGAGTATGATGTCAGGGTCTTGTCGCATCGCATACTTAAGTGCCATGGCAAAACTTCTGGTATCTGCACCTGTTTCACGGTGAGAGAAGACAGACTTTTTATTTTGGTGAATAAACTCTACAGGGTCTTCAACGGTGACAATATGCTTATGTTCTGTTTCATTTATTTCATTTAAAATCGCAGCAAGTGTGGTTGATTTACCCGAACCCGTAGGTCCTGTAACCAAAATAAGACCTTTTTCTCTCTTGATAAGCTCTTTGTAAAGCTTGGGTGCATTTAAGTCATCAAGTGATGGAATTTCAGTGGGAATAATCCTAAAAGCAGCAGCAATATCGCCCAATGTTCGGTAGTAGTTTGCTCTAAACCGACCAATTCCTGGAAGCATTAACGCGAAGTCAAGTTCTAAATGTTCCTCAAATGATTTTTTCTGCTTTTCAGTGAGTAGGGCATATGCCATCTCTTCAATATCTTCCCCCGTAAGTACAGGTAGATTTACTGCTTTAAGTGTACCATCAATACGAATTTGAGGTTCAGCACGTGCCACAAGGTGTAAGTCAGATGCCCCATGTGAGACAACAGATTGTAGAAGTTTTTTTATATCAATAGCCATATTAAATCTTTTTATTAATTTAATATAACTATATAAAAATTATTCTTTATTTTAGTTTAAGTATTTATTTTATGACTCAATAATTTTGGGAACTATAAAAAAGTCATTTTCAGCATTGGGGGTATGGGTAAAAATGCTTTGTGCTATCTCTGATTGATTTTTAGGGCTATCTTCTCTTAAAGGCGTTCCACTCTCTAGGGTAGAAAAATTAGCAGATAAATTATCAGTATTGAGTTCAGAAAGATTTTCAACATAAGACAAAATTTCTGTTAATTGTGTCGCCAAGGCTTCTTTTTTGTCTTCTTCAATTTTTAGCATAGAGAGTTTTTCAAGTTTTGTCAATACAGTGTTATCTATAATCACAGGTATCCTTTTGTTTATAATATTCGTATTATATAGAAAAAAAGTTAAAGCACTATTCGAGTATACTCCAAATTAATTACTTCAAAGGAAATTTATGAGTCAGCATGAGATGTTAAACAGAACAACCGTTACCTCGCAAGAGCTAGCACTTCTGTTACAAGAGAGAGAAGAGGGAAAAGTAGATTTTCTTTTGGTCGATGTACGCGAGATGATGGAGTATGAAGGAAGTCATATAAAAGGGGTTGATGTGCTTAAACCTACTTCAACGTTTCAATCATGGGGTCAAGAATTTTTAGACAAAAACAAAGAAAAAACAGTTATTTTTACATGTCGTTCAGGAAATCGTTCTGCACAAGTTCAAAATGTTTTTAGACAAAATGGTATGGCAAAAGCCATTAATCATGTGGGTGGGATTATCTCTTACGATGCAGAACAAGAGAGTGGTGCTTCTTTTTAGGAGAGTGTTAATTGCACTGAAGGTTCATATCTATCGAACCTTCAGTATTTAATCTCATTACAATACCCTAAACCCAAAGGGTTAAGGTATATGCTTTTAGTGTTTCTCTTTTCTAAAGAATAAAACACCAAAGAGTGTTCCTAAAAGAGCCATTAAGATAAGGCTCCAAGTCGCATTAAGAGAGACACTGCTTTCATTATAGTCTTCACAAGTTTCTACCGTGTCAGTTGCACTTTCAACTTCACTTTGAGTAAGAACAATATTTGCATCTGCTTCTAATCGTTTACCCTTGGTATCTTCTACTGAGTAAGAGATTGGTGTAGGATCTACAATCTCAATCCCCTTTTCAGCTACATAGGTAATTGTTCCATCAGCATTAACACGCCAAGTACCTTGATTTGGTACAATCAATATTTTACCATCTTCAGATAGATTTGCATCAGGATGTTCTTCTAAGAAACCTTCTGGTAATTCAATTTTAACA
>JALSQB010000126.1 GCA_026985655.1 Campylobacteraceae bacterium
AATAAATCTTCTTTACTATCAATATCTATACTATATTCTGAATTCATACTAAAAAGTGATAAAGGCTGATTAAATAAATTTTTATTTTCCATAAAATTTTCTATATTATTAATGTATATCGCACCATTTGGCATATATGCTTTTTCTAAACTTTGTCTTGGTTTGGTTAAATCTTCCCATTTCGTAAATGGTTTTATATCTCCATTTTCAGACACTATTAACATCTTTTGAGGAGGGTGTGCTACTTCAGATACACTTACTAAAGAGTTAGCACTATCTTTTATATATTTAGTCCAAGACTCTTTTATGTGTTGTTCATCTCTTAAAGGTGAAGTGGGCTGTAACAGCATAAAGTGCGTAAATTTTTCTTCAGATAATAGCTTAAGAGAATGCAAAATAACATCTATGCTACTAGCTTCACTTGTTGCTAATTCACTTGGTCTATCTATAACTTCAGCACCAAATTCTAAAGATATTTCTTTTATCTCTGTATCATCTGTTGAAACTATTACTTTTGAAAATATAGTAGAAGCTAATGCTGATTCTATTGTCCAAGCTATTAAAGGTTTCCCATTTAAGTCTAAAACATTTTTTCTCGGTAAGCCTTTGCTTCCACCTCGTGCTGTAATTATGGCTACTATCTTTTTTTTCATTTTTATAACCTATCGTGAAATATTTTTTGAGAAGAGATACTCCACAAAGCATCACTACTTAACATCTCTATAAAAAGTTCTGCACTATTACCTTTTCCAAAATACTCAGAAGGTTCGTATCGTTCTTCTAACATAATAATTTTTTCAATATTTGAAACTATCTCTTGGGTTTCATAAGTCGCATTAAAAATAGAAGGACTTAAATACCTTAAATTTTGTCGTGTTCCAATATTTAGTGTTGGTACGCCATAAATAGGGGCTTCTCGTATTCCTGCACTGGAATTCCCTATAATTGACCTTGCCTCTTCTATGAGTACCAAAAAAGATTCAAAACGAATAGAGGGGAAAAGTTTAATGTTTTTTTGATTTTCCAATCGTTGATATGCCCTTAAAATTTCATGTGTACCATCGTCATTATTAGGGTAGATAACAATAAAATTTTCTTTTGTAAAGCTTAATAGAGCATCTACTAAGTTATTGGCATAAACTTCTACCTTATCCACTTCTGTGGTGACAGGATGAAACATAACAATATGATAATCTGAAAAAGGAATATTATAGTACTCTTTTACACTATGTAAGGAAGGTAGGGTATCTGACTTCATTACATCAATATCAGGTGAACCAAATACGATAATGCTTTCATTAGACTCACCCAGCTGTAATAAACGTTTTTTTGCCTCTTCATTGGCAACAAAATGAATATGTGAAAGTTTTGAAACAGAGTGTCTAATAAGCTCATCAATAGTTCCTGAACGTTCTCCACCTTCAATATGTGCAACCAATATATTATTTAAACTTCCAACAATTGCACCAGCTAAAGCTTCTACTCTATCTCCATGAACTACTATCATATCAGGCTTTTCTTCAGATATATAACGAGATAATCCTTGTATGGTATTAGATAAAATCATATCCATTGATTCACCTAAATATTGATTGATGAACTTATGGGTATTATGAAAACCACTTTTTTCAATCTCTTTATAAGTACTTCCATATTTAGATAATAAATGCATACCTGTAACAAAAATCTTATACTCAAAACTTTCATGCTTATCAACACTTTGAATTAATGATTTTAATTTTCCAAAGTCTGCTCTTGTCCCAGATAAAAATAGTATATTTTTACTCAAAATCACTCCAAGATAGATGTTCATCAATTTCAATATCTTTAGTCGCAACTTTGCCTAAAAGAGCGTTATACTCTTCTGCTGAAATTTCTCCTGTACCTGGTCGTTTCACCCAAATGTTTTCTTTTGAAAGTGTGTCACCTTTCTTAATTACTTTCGTACTGACTACCGTAGCAAAAGCAAAATCTATTGTTACCTGTTCCTCTTTAGTAGCCTCTTTTTTTCCTCCTCGCATTTTAGCAATCTCTTCACTACCAATAATTAACTCTTTAAGTGCTATAGGATCCATCGAGTTAATAATGTCTGGTCCAGGACGCTCCATTTTATCAGTAAAATGTCGTTCCAATATAGAAGCACCTAATCCAACGGCAGCAAAACAAGCTAAATTTGATGTTGTATGGTCAGAGAGTCCAATAATAGCATTAGGAAACTCTTTGGCTAACTCTTGCATTGCACCTAATCGAACTAAATGTGATGGGGTAGGATATAAATTAGTTGTATGCAGTAAAGCATAAGGAACTTTATATTTTTCTAATATATCCACTGTTTTTTTTACCGAACTAATATCATTCATTCCTGTACTAACAATCATAGGCTTACCAAAAGAAGCAATATGTTCAATTAAAGGATAATTATTACACTCCCCTGAACCTATTTTATAAGCTGAAACACCCATTCTTTCCAATCTATCGGCTGCTGCTCTTGAAAAAGGGGTACTAATAAACATCATTCCTTTAGATTCAACATACTCTTTAAGTTTAATCTCATCTTCTTCATTTAATGCACATCGTTCCATAATTTCATAAATAGAGACATTCGCATTTCCAGGTATAACATTTTTAGCCTCTTTGCTCATCTCATCTTCAACAACATGCGTTTGATGTTTAACCATTTCTGCTCCAGATTTCCATGCAGCATCTACCATTTCAAAAGCTGTTTTTAAAGAACC
>JALSQB010000127.1 GCA_026985655.1 Campylobacteraceae bacterium
CCTTTCTCACCTGCTGATATTATTAATAAAGTTAAGGAGGTATTTTAACCATGGCTTTTAATTATGACCAATATTTAAGAACAAATAAGATGCCAACACTATGGTGTTGGGGTTGTGGAGATGGTATTGTACTCAAAGCATTTGTACGTGCTGTTGATAGCTTAGGAATTGACAAAGATGATATTTGTGTTGTTTCAGGAATTGGTTGTTCTGGACGATTCTCTTCTTATGTTGATATGAATACCGTTCATACCACACACGGAAGAACCATTGCTTTTGCAACAGGTATTAAATTGGCAAATCCAGATAAACATGTTATTTGTGTTGCTGGAGATGGTGATGCCTTTGCCATTGGTGGTAACCACACCATTCATGGAGCAAGAAGAAACATTGATATGACATTGATTGTTATTCAAAACTTCATCTATGGTTTGACTAACTCTCAAACATCACCAACCACACCACAAGGTATGTGGACAGTTACTCAAAAAGTAGGAAACATTGACCCAACTTTTGATGGTTGTAAATTGCTTGAAGCTTCAGGAGCAACCTTTGTAGCTCGTGAGTCTGTAAGTAAACCAAAAAGACTTGAAAAAGTTATTAAACAAGCCTTAGAACACAAAGGTTTCTCTTATGTTGAATCTTTAACTAACTGTCACGTAAACCTTGGTCGAAAGAACAAAATGGTAGCTGCGATGGATACACTTGATTGGATTGATAGTATTAGTATGGGTAAAAAGAAATGGGACAACCTTCCTGCTGAAGATCAACAAAATTATCTTCCTACAGGTGTATTACACCATGATGATACTAAAAAAGATTACTGTGAGCTTTACCAAATGGTTATTGATGCTCATCAAGGTAAACGTGGAAAAATCACACAAGATGATTTTGACAAAAGAATATAAGGAGCAGACACAATGGCTAGAAATGTATTAAGATTTACTGGTGTTGGTGGACAAGGTGTTCTTTTAGCAGGTGAAATTTTCGCTTCTGCTAAAATTAACTTAGGTGGGTTTGGTGTAAAAACTGCAACCTACACATCACAAGTGCGTGGTGGTCCAACTGTTGTTGATATTCAACTAGATGATGAAGAGATTTGGTATCCACATGCAATTGATGGCGAAGTTGAATTTATGCTCTCTGTTGCAGATGCTTCTTACCAACTCTTTAAAAATGGGGTTAAAGAAGGTGCAACAATTGTTATTGAGCCAAACCTTGTATTCCCAACAGAAGAAGATAGAAAAAAATGGAATATCGTTGAGATACCTATTATTACTATTGCAAAAGAGGAAGTAAAACTTGTTCTTACTCAATCGGTTGTTGCTTTGGCAATTGCGAATGCTTTCCAAAAAGTAATTGATGATGAAACATTAAAAGCTACGATGCTTTCAGCTGTACCTGAAAGATTTCATAAACCAAACCTATTGGCGTATGAATTAGGTCAAAAATATGCAGCAGAGGCAATGGCTAACGCTTAGTCTCATTTGTTTATATCTTCTCTCTTTTAGGAGAAGATATAAATCTCTCTTTTTCAAAAATACCCACTTATCTACAAAATCAGACAAATTCTCTCTTATTAATAGAAGCCATTCATCAACTTAACACTCTTTGGTTATAATATTCAAAATTCAACATAGGATAGAACATGAGTAATTACACTGATGAAGATGACGATTACGGAGATGTGCGAGGAGACTTTTGGGGTAGAACACCTCAATCAAGTTATTTTGAAATAGCCAAAACAGCGAACCAAAACATCGTAGAAAAAGAGCTTGAAGCTGTTTTTAGACGTTTAGCCGTAGCTGAACGTATGCTAGAAGAGCGTGGTTTAGACGATGAGCTAGAACAAGAGATAAGCCGAACGGTTATTGATGAAGATATTGATGGACGAACAGCTTCGGTATTTATAGACCTTGTAGGACAGATTGTTACTCAATGTGAGTAACTTTGACCTTCACCTCTTGATAACAAGCTGAATCTCCCTCTTCACTAATGATAGAGGGGGTTAAAAAGTTTACGCCTATGGCATTGGCATAGATTAAAAGGCTATCTTCTCTCATTGTATCATCTACTTTTACAATAAAATGATGTTCTCCATGTTCTGAATATACTTTAACCTCTTGACCCTCTTTAAAGCCTAGTGTACTGTGTAGTGTAACATTATTGTCTCTTTTAAATTGTGTATTTAAGGCGTGTTTTCCTTTGGGGCTAATGAGCCAATAATCTTCTGTGATTTTCTCTTTTTTACTTTTTCTTCTTGCACGTGTAAACTGTTTGGTCTTAATAAAATCATCATCATAATCATCAGGGAAAACAAACTCCTCTTCGCCATCTTCACCAAAACCATCTTCATAAGGTATTGCTTGATAGGCAGGAGAGAGATAATATCCATTGACTTCTTGGCATTGGTTTAGCCAAAAATCAATGTAGTATTGTTCACTCTCTAGTGCTTCAAAGCCAAACTTTTGAAGTAGGATATTGCTAAAGTCATATTCACTAATACCATAGTCACACTCAGTGACTTTTCTCATAGGATTGACATAATGATGGGCATAGCTTAGGCGTATATCCTCTTTTTCAAAAAAGTTTTTAGCAGGAATGACAATGTCTGCCATGGCTGAAGTTTCATTTTCATACAGACCAAAATAGATAATGGTATTTGTCTTTTTTAGCTCCTCAATAACTCTATTTGAGTTAGGCATAGAGGCGACTGGGTTTCCTCCTTGAATAAGAACCGTATTAAAATCTCCAAATGGGGTATTGACCTTTTGTACTTTTGAGGTTTTAGACTCAAAAGGGTTTTTAAATCCTAATTTAGAGTTACCTAAAAATCCTACGCCACACCCCTCTTTACCAATATTACCTAGTAGAACTGCTAAGGCATCAATGGCATGCAGTGTAATGTGACCTGTGGAGTATTTTTGAACACCATTTCCCACGAGAAAAACGGTTTTTTTATCTTGGAGTATCTCTAAAACTTTTCCCATTTGGGCTAAGTCTGTTCCAATATACTCTAAAATAGGACGAATTCTAAACTCTTGGCTAAACTCATAATACTCCTCATAATCAGAGGCAAATTCTTCTAGGAAATCATTGTCTTGGAAATCGCCCATAATTGCAAAACGTGCTAACATCACAGCCGTAAAAAAGTCTGAACGAGGAGCAATTTGTAAATGTAAATCAGCCTTTTTGGCAATGGCTGTTTTTACAGGGTCAATGACAATAATCTTTTTTCCCTCTAAATGTGGCATTAGATGTGAAGCCGTAACGCTAATGTTCTTGCCCCAAACAATTACCACTTCTGCTTTTTCGATCTGCTCTGGAGGTAAGATGCGATTAACCTCACGTCCCTCAATAATTCCTGCATCACCAGCACCATCACAGAGTGTTCCTTTGGTGGTTGTTCCTTCTATTTTCTCAAAAAGTAGGTTGGTAATCTCCTGCATTACCCCAAAGTTTCCTGAACCTCGCCATAAAAGTTTAGCATGGGTATCAAGTGCCTCTTTTGTTGCTACGAGTGCCTCTTCTATGCTTACCTCTTCTCCTTTAATGGTAGGGGTAGTTATGCGAGGTTCATGGGGCATATATTTATTTATCAACGCACACAATGTACCCGTGGAAGTAGGGTGATTACTATCGGCTTCAATCTTGCCATTTTGTACGCTAATACCACAAGCATCAGGACAATCTAGCCCACAAGTTGTCTCTGTTTTATTCATTTATCTTTGCCTTTTATGCTTTTTGAATAATATAGCCTCTTCTCTCTTAATTTAACAATACCATCTATTTATTTAAGAGATATTTTGTCTCTTTTATGCTATAACGTAGTTAAAATAAAGCGTAAAGGGCTTAGGTATGAGTAGTGTTATGGAAAAACTTATTGAGGTAATAGAAGATGAAGATATTGAAGCATTAAAAAAACTTCATCAAGAGGGAGCTGATTTGAAGCAACCCATAGATGCAGGATTGGAGTATGGACTTGAAGACCCTGATTATATGCCTGTACTCTTTTTTGCTATTAGAAAACAAGCGTCCATAGCATTTATTGAAACACTTTTGGAGCTGGGTCTCTCTTTAGATTTAATAGATGATGATGGCTTAAGTATTATTGATATTGCCATTAAATTTAAACGTGTTGATATTTTAAATTACTGCATTGACAAAGGCATTGATTTGAATGAAACGCATCGTCCAAGTAAGATTACCCCTATTATTTTAGCCTCTTGTTTTAACAATATAGAGATAGCTCAATTTCTATTGGACAATGGAGCGAATATCAATAGTCAAGATAGTAATGGTATGAGTGCAAAAGATTATGCTAAAAAATTGGGTCAGAAAAAAATGTTAAGCTTTTTAGAAGAAAATGGAGCGAAATATAATCGTTATGGAGATGTTGTGGCACGGAAAGATACGCTTCAAGAGAAGCAGGGTGATATGAAAAATCGTCAAGCCCCAACAGATGATATGGGGTTTGACTCTATTTAATTAAAAAAAGCTTAGACTTATTAAAGTCTAGCTTCTTCTCTACGTTGTAGTAAATCCCACTTAGCATCAATATCTTTTTGAACCATATCAATAACATGACGATTTTGTGGTTTAAATAAGTGTTTATAACGCCCTTGAGCTGCCATATACTCTTCTACTGAAATAATATTTTTTGGTCTATATAAAATATTAAGTTCATGTCCATCAAGAATCTCATAGATTGGGAACATTAATGAATCAGTTGCTAAATCTGTAAGTCCAATGGTGTCTTTTGGGTCAAATTTCCACTCAGTACAACAAGGTGATACTGTGTTAATAAAACATGCACCCTCTGTCTCTAGTGCTTTTTGGAAACCTTTTGCCATACTTTTCCATTTATTTGGAGCAAGTTGTGCCACATAAGGTGAACCATGTGCTGCCATAATAGAAACAATGTCTTTTTTCTTCTCTTTTTTACCGTAAGAGTGTGTTCCTGCTTGTGCTGTTGAAGTTGTTGCTCCTACTGGTGTAGCAGAACTTCTCTGTCCACCTGTATTGGCATAGTTTTCATTGTCAAGACAGATGTAAGTAAAGTCATGGTTTCTCTCCATAGCACCACTTAGCCATTGGAAACCAATATCAAATGTACTTCCATCTCCACCAAATGCTACAAATTTAACAGGAGCATCATTATCTTTTAGATTACCTTTTTTTCTTCTGGCTTTAAGCATCGCTTCTGCACCAGATACAGCTGAAGCTGCATTTTCAAAACCGATATGAATCCAAGAGGTATCCCAAGAGGTAAACGGATAGACAGCTGTTGAAACTTCTAAACAACCTGTGTTTGATGCAATAACCAAGTTATCATCAGTACAGTTCATAAGCTCTCTAACAATCATAGAGTGCGCACAACCAGGACAGAGAGTGTGGGCACCCTCAAATCTATCGTTGTTTGTTGAGAACTCTTTTAAGTTCTTAATTGATGTAATTGCCATGTTTATTTACCTCCTCTTGCTGTTTTAAAGAATCCAAGTTTTGGCCCTCTTAGACCAGAGAATTGTTGGATTTCTGTTGTAATATACCCTGCATCAGCATGTGCTTGTTGCTCTGTATAGATTCTCTCTGCCTCTTCAATTGAGAAGTCACGTCCACCAAGACCATAAACAAATCCTGTTACCAATGGTCTGTTTTCTGAAGTGTACATAGCTGCTGATACTTCGTTGAAGAATGCACCCATGGCTCCACCTGGAGATGAACGGTCAGTTACGGCGATAGATTTAGCATTTTTAAGTGCTTCTCTCACATCATCATAAGGGAATGGTCTGAAACATCTAATAGCAACAACACCAGCTTTTACCCCTTTTTCTCTCATGTTTTTAGCAGCAACACGTGCTGTCTCAACAGTTGTACCAAGTCCAACAATAACAACATCTGCATCTTCCATATCGTAAGACTCAACTCTTTTGTACTCTCTACCTGTAAGCTCTTTAAACTGGCTAAATACTTCATCAATAACTGTTCTTGAATCCATAAGTGCTTTATGTTGTTTTGCTTTATGTTCAAAGTGCCAATCTTCTTCTGTTTGTGCTCCATAAGTAACAGGTCTTGAGAAGTCAAGCATGTCATCAACAGGAACAATGTCCCCTACAAAACCATAGGCCTTTTCATCTGTTAATGGGTAAACATTTTGTGCTGTATGTGAAGTAATAAATCCATCTTGGTGAACCATAACAGGAAGTCTTACTGAATGATTTTCAGCCACTTTAAAAGCACATAATGTCAAATCATAAGCTTCTTGTGCATTAAATGCACCAAATTGAATCCAACCACTATCACGTCCAAGATACATATCAGCATGGTCACCACGAACATTAAGTGGAGAAGCCAAAGCTCTGTTTACAACATTAAGGACAATTGGCAATCTCATACCAGATGCTTGGTATAAAACTTCTGTCATCAATGCAAAACCTTGTGATGAGGTAGCTGTTGATACACGTCCACCAGCAGCAGATGCACCAATACACCCTGACATGGCAGCGTGTTCAGACTCAACCATTACATACTCACCATTAATATAACCATTGGCGACATAAGCACCATAGTTTTCAACAATTGGTGTTGATGGAGTAATTGGGTACGCCACAACAACATCGACATCGGCTTGTCTTAGAGCTTGAGATGATGCATAGTTACCGTCCCAAACTTCTCTTTCATTTAAATCAAATTTTACTGCCATAACAATCCCTTATTTTTTCTCTTTTTTCTTTTTCTCTGGCCATACAGCAAGAGACTCATCTAAATCAGCATGTTCATTAAACATTAACAATGATTTAGGATTGGTAGGACAAACGTCCACACAAATGGCACACCCTTTACAGTGGTCATAGTCAATTCCTAACATCTGTTTGTCTCTTGATAAAATTGCTGAATCTGGACACCATACCCAACAATTTTGACAATCAATACAGATGTCTCTGTTAAAGATAGGTTTTTCAACTCTCCAAGAAGCAACGCTTCCCATGTAAGAGTTAAATTCAGAATAAGTTCTCTCTTCTGATTTAAGTCCTGCAATGGCACTAGCATCTCCTTCAAAAGCAGGAAGAACGGACCCTTGATTAACTTCGTCCCAACCAACTAAACCAGTACCAACGCCTAGCTCTAGTTTTCCTCTACTCTCAGTTCCACATAAATCTAAATCTTGTGCTTCTACAGACATAATAATCCTTTCTTAATTAACTTCATTATATGCACGGGTAATGGCTGCCATGTTTCCATCAATAATTTTTTGAGGGAATTTAGCCAATACTCTTTTCATATTATCTAAAAAATAATCCAATTCAAACATACCTGAAACTTTTACAAAAGCACCAAGCATTGGTGAATTTGGAATAGAACGACCAATAGTATCTAATGATATTTGGACACAATCAAGTACAAATACTCTATCTTCTTTACCTTTAAGAGCAGGAAGTCCAGCGATTAACTCCTCTTTACTAAGGTGTGTGGTGACAATATATTTTGTTGATTCTTTTTCATTTTCAACAATATTATCAGTAAATGCTAATGCAGGGTCAATCACCAATACAAAATCAGGGTTCATAAATTTCGCATGGTTAAAAATTTGCTCATCTGAAATTCTATTATAAGCTCTTAATGCAGCCCCTCTTTTTGCAGAACCGTACAGTGCAAAGGCTTGAACTTCTTTACCTGTGGTCGCTACAACATCTCCTAAACCTTTGGCACCAGATACGGCACCTTGTCCAGCACGGCTATGCCATCTAATCTCTGTCATGACTTCTCCTATTATTTATCTGTTAATGAGGTATTGTAATCATACCTCTCTTAAATCATCTACTTTAGTTACAAAAAAACGCCATATTTTGATAGATGTATATATTCTATCCACTTATTGAATATTTTGAACATTTTTCAATGAAATTTGAATTTTACTTTTATCATCTTCTACCTTTGTTGATGCTTGTTATATTATTTAAATTGTATGAATGCTTTTTATTTTTTTATTTTAACCCATAGTCTATTTCTGCTATAATTTTTAAAATACTTAAAACCCATAAGAATAAAGGATTTAAAATGTGCATTTTTTGTAAAATAGTAAATAACGAGATACCAAGCAATAAACTGTTAGAAAATGATGACTTTATAGCATTTCATGATTTATACCCCAAAGCACCTGTGCATGTTTTGGTTATTCCTAAAGTACATGTAGAATGTTTCCAAGATGTTCAAGCTGAAATGATGGGAAAAATGACCACATTTATTCAAGAAGTAGCAACGCTCATAGGCATTGACAAATCAGGTTACAGGCTTATTACCAACAACGGTGAAGACGGTGGACAAGAGGTTAAGCATCTTCATTTTCACCTTTTGGGTGGGGCAAAATTGCCTTTTGAACACTTAACTGACGAGACGCATAAAAATTTGTAGGGTGTAATTTATTGCACCAAGTTTTTGTAAAAAATTATTATGTGGTGCAATGAATTGCACCCTACCAAGGAAATTAAAAATGACATTAGAACAATTAGATAAAAAGTATGGTTTACAAACCTACAACCGAGACTACACCAACTTTGTAAAAGGGGAAGGCTCAACGCTGTTTGCTGAAAATGGTGATGAATACATCGACTTTGCTTCAGGCATAGCTGTAAACTCTGTAGGACATAATAATCCTACTTTAGTCAAAGCGTTGCAAGAGCAAGTGGAGAAGATTATTCATATCTCAAACTTACAAGTAATTGAGCCACAAGCTAAATTGGCAGAGAAAATCTGTACGTTAGCCAATTATGATGGAGCAATATTTTTTGCCAACTCTGGAGCAGAAGCGAATGAGGGAGCAATTAAGATTGCCCGTAAATATGGTGAAACTAAGTTTGAGAAAAAGCGTTACAAAGTTATTACTTTAGAACACTCTTTTCACGGGCGAACCATTACCACGGTAAAAGCCACAGGACAAGAACACTTTCATACACCAAACTTTTCACCTTATCCTGATGGGTTTTCGTATGTGAATGGATTAGAGGCTGTTTATGAAAATATCGATGATGAAACGGTTGCTGTGATGATAGAACTGGTTCAAGGAGAGGGTGGGGTGCAACCCTTTGAAAAAGAGGCAATTCAAAAGCTAGAAAAACATCTAAAAGAAAAAGATATTTTACTCATTATCGATGAGGTGCAAACAGGGATTTACCGAACAGGGAAAATGTTGGCTTCAAATATGTACGAGATAAGCCCAGATATTATTACTATGGCAAAAGGTCTTGGTGGTGGTGTGCCTATTGGGGCTGTACTAACCAAACACAAAGATGTTTTGGTTGCAGGTGATCACGGTTCAACCTTTGGGGGGAACTACTTAAGTACAAGAGCAGGTTTAGCTGTTTTAGAAGTTTTAAGCGACATGGATAAAAGTGGAAAATTAACTGAAACTTTGGCATACTTTACCATTAAACTAAAAGAGATTGCTAATAAGTATCCAAATCTATTTACAGAGGAAGTTGGCTTAGGACTAATGCGAGGACTTCGTGCTAAAGATAATGATACAATGAAAGCTGTCCTTTCTGCTTCTATGCAAAATAGATTAATTGTACTGCCAGCAGGGCGAAATACAGTGCGTTTTTTACCTGCATTAACCATTACAGCTGATGAGATAGATGAAGGGTTTAAGCGTTTTGAAAAAGCTATTTCTTCTCTCTAGTTTATTTGCTTCTATGTTGGTGGCAGAAAATGAATTGAGTGATATTCTCTCACAAGATAAAAGTTCGCTTTTAAAGTACCAAGATGAACAAAATAGTGTTCAGAGTCATAAATTAGAGAATAGCTGGATAAACCCTATTGTTTTACAGTACGCCAAAAACTACTCAACACAGTTTGGTCGTACCATTGACACACAACAGTTTATTGTCTCGGTTGATCAACCCATTTTTAAAATGGGGGGAATTTGGTCTGCCATTAAATATGCTAAAGCCTTAGGAAAAGCCAATGCTTTAGATATTGAACTGCAAAAACGTCAGCTCATTTCACAAGCTTTGACTATTTTATATAATCTAAAAAAAGCCAAATTGCAACTTCAGAAATTAGACTTTAGTATTAAAAATGACAATTTAGAGATAGAGATACAAAAAGAGTCTTATGAAAATGGCTTAAGCAACCGAACACTCTATGACCAAGCATTGCTTAAACGTAATCAAGAGACAACGTCTAAATTAGAAATCGAACTCAATATTGCTAAACTTGAAAATGATTTTTCATTGTTAAGCGACCATAACCCTTACGCTTTAAGCCTTCCAAACTTTGGTATGATAGAGCAAGAGCGTTACATGAACGAACAGTTAGAACTTCAACGTGACACTTTTAGAGTGAAAGAGAAAAAAGAGAACAAATACATGACCCTTACGAAGTATTTGCCTGAAATCTCCATTAACGGACGCTACACCGATGAAGATTTAAATCCCCTCTTTGCAGGCCCTAATTCAAGCATTAAAAAACAATATTTTAACTATGGTTTTAAAGTAACCTTGCCCATTAATATTAACAGTTTTGATGATATTCAAAATGCCAAAATAGACTATTTAAATGCCAAAGTAGCATTAAATGAGAAGAAAAAAACCGTTGCGAACAACTTCAAATTGGCTCAAAAGCGTTTAGCCATTATTGACAAAAAAATCGCCCTCTCAAAAGATGACATGAGACATTACGAAAGTATGTTAGGAACAGCCCAAGATTTAGAAGCCGTAGGTGACAAAACCTCCTTAGACACACAAATAGTAGCGAACAATGTCAAAGTAAGAGCGTTAGACCAAGAGATATATAAGATAGATGCCCAACTAGAGCTTATGGGGCTTTATGTTAATGTTTCGGATGCGATGTAGATTAATCGAGATGAGATTATTGACGCGTTAGATTTTTT
>JALSQB010000128.1 GCA_026985655.1 Campylobacteraceae bacterium
GCTCTTCATTGTAAATCTTAATAAAAGGCTTTCCCAACTTCGCCGTGGTTTTCCAGTCTATTTTACGAACATCATCTCCATAAACATATTCACGAAGCTCCGTAAACTCAAACCCCTCACCTTGAAACAAAGAAGCATTGTTCCCTAGCATCTCACCAAAGACTTGTTTTCGTGCTTTTAGTAGTATTTTTTTAGTCATTACGGAATGGGAACAATCGATAAAACTCTGTCGATAATCATGTCTTGCGTAATGCCTTCAGCTTGTGCTTCATAGGAGAGAACGATACGATGGCGAAGGATTTGTTTTGCCATATATGCTACCTCCAAAGGAGAGACAAAATCTCTTCCTTTTAAATACGCAATGGCACGTACTGCTTTAAACATGTCAATACTTGCTCTTGGACTTGCTCCATACTCAATATAGGGTGCAATGTCATCAAGTAGGTACTTTTCAGGTTCTCTGGTTGCAAATATTAGTTCAATAATATAGTTTTCAACCTCTACGTCCATATGTACTGCCATGGCTTCTTTTCGAATACGTTCAAGGTCTTGAAGTGTGGCAACTTGTTCAATCTTTCCAAAAGCGTTGTTGGCTACCCGTCTGGCTATCTCTCGCTCTTCTAATCTGGTATTGTAGCCCACCACAATTTTCATTAGAAATCTATCAAGTTGGGCTTCAGGTAACTCATACGCCCCCTCTTGCTCCACAGGATTTTGCGTTGCCATAACCAAAAAAGGTAGGTCTATTTTAAATGTCTCATCACCAATGGTCACTTGGCGTTCTTGCATCACTTCAAGCAAAGCAGATTGTACTTTTGCAGGGGCTCGGTTAATCTCATCAGCAAGTAGTAAATTAGTAAACACGGGTCCTTGTTTGATTTTAAAAATATTTTCAGAAGGGTCATAAATCTCAGTACCAATAATATCTGAAGGCAATAAATCTGGGGTAAACTGTACTCGCTTAAAGTTTAAACCAAGTGAGCCTGCCAAAGCATTAACTGCTGTGGTTTTTGCCAATCCTGGAACACCTTCAAGTAAAATATGCCCTCGTGTGAGCAGTCCAATTAGAAGCCCCTCAATCATCTTCTCTTGCCCCACCATCACCTTGGCGATTTCTATCTTTATATTTTCAATTATTGGATTCAATCCATGCTCCTATATGATATTCACGTTTTATTATTAGGATTTTACACTAATGAAATTAATCAAAAGTTAATAGTTTAATAATATAACATGTATAATTAAAAACATTCACTGTTTTAAATAAGAAGCATACCGTACCAAATACTTCTAAATCCCACAAAATCACGCTTATTCCCTATGTTTTTGCTTCCATTTTTATTATAATAAAGCCTATTTAGGAGATTAAGATGAAAAAAATTATATTAAGCTTTACACTACTCATAACTTTTACTTCCATCGTACTAGCTGAGGCTACCTTGTCCTTAGGTGAACGTTCAGCTAGTCAAATTGACACAATGCAGAGAAATGAGGTACGTGACACGCTTCAAATCCCACAAGATACCACGCCCTTTGTTAAAAATATTACCCTTATGACACGTGAAGAGCAACTTGACTATGACCAACGATACAATGAAAAGTTTTTTTCTCCATGGACACAAGCCTCTGTCGAACTCTCCGAGGGAGAAAAAACATGGCAGTTTAAATATGCTAAAGAGAAAACCTACCGAGTAGATGGTCAGCGTATTTCTAAATCTTGGTACAAAACAATGATTAAAAATTCAAATTTTCAAAATGCTGACACCCTTAATCTTCCTGCTATTACCTTACGACATACAGACTTACACCTCTTTCCTACAACTAAAGGTATCTACTACGACCCATCACGCACAGGAGAAGGTTTTCCTTTTGACTACAATCAAAACTCTTCGGTTTACCTCAATACACCCCTTATGGTTTCACACTACTCTTTAGATAAACGTTGGGTCTATGCTCAAACCCCTTTTGCATCAGGGTGGCTAAACATTGATGATATTGCCTTTGTCAATACAGATTTTCAACAAAATTTTCAAAATGATGACTATGCCATTACTGTTAAAGACAATCTGAATCTTTCTGATGACTATGGCAATAACACTTTAGTAAAATTGGGGACTATTTTCCCCATTGACCCCACAACTAAAAAATATTTAATCGCAAAAAAAGATGAAAATGGCTATGCACAACTTGAAAAAGTTATGGTCAATGACATTGATATTATTGCCCAAAAGCCTATTAAATTCAATCAATTTAACGTTGCCTATGTCTCAAAACAACTGGTAGGTGAGCCTTATGGTTGGGGAGGAAAAGAGAAGTGCCGAGACTGTTCAACACTCACACGTGACTTTTTTGCACCATTTGGTATTTATTTGCCTAGAAACTCACGCCAACAAGCCAACGCAGGCATAGACTTTATCTCTCTAAAAGGACTTAGCACCCAGCAAAGAAAAGAGAGCATCATTAACAATGCCAAACCATTTCGCTCACTACTTGCTGTACCTGGACACATTACACTGTACTTGGGTGAGAAAGAGGGTGAACCAATTATTTTACACAACTATTGGGGGGTACGTCTCAACGATGGGAGCAAACGTATTATGGGAAGAGCCATCATTACCACAACCAGCCCAGGGGCCGAGTTGAGTAATGTCAAAAAGAAAAGCATGCTGATTAACACGCTTACGGGGATTGTTAATTTTTAGA
>JALSQB010000129.1 GCA_026985655.1 Campylobacteraceae bacterium
TAGAGGGAGGGTTATACCTGGCTCCATTCCGAACCCAGAAGTCAAGCCTCCCATCGCCGATAATACTTATCCTGTCTGGATTGGGAATGTAGGTCGCTGCCTCTTTGATTTTTCCTTCTTATCTATCCTAATACCACTTTTCTTTTTTTATTATAAAAAACTTTATATTTATTTTACTTATTTTTACTTTTATAAAAATTACTCATTCTATTCACATTTAATCCACTTATTTTAGTTATACTCTATTAGGGTTTAAAGACTCATATTTGTTATTAAGGAAACTCAATGAAAAAGATATTGGTTATGTTAGCTGTTATGCTTTCATTTGCATCTGCATTAAATGTACAAAAAGCATCAAAAGATGAATTAATGTGTATTAAAGGAATTGGTGATAAAAAAGCTGCTGCTATTATGAAGTATCGAAAATCTCATAAACTTAAATCGGCTCAAGATTTATTAGAAATTAAAGGTTTTGGTAAAGCACTTGTTAAAAATATTGAGAAAGATGTAAAATCTGTAGCTTGTGGTGGTAAAAAGTCAGCGAAAAAAAGTACAGTAGCTAAATCAACTAGCAAAAAGAAAGAGACTAAGAAAAAAGATAGTAAAAAGAAAGACACTAAGAAAAAAGACAGCAAGAGCAAAGATAGTAAAAAATAACTAAGAGTTTTATTACTCTTAGTTAGTACACGCTTGTAAAAAGTCCTCAGCTATTGTTTGAGGGTCTTCTATCCCCATTGAAATACGAATTAACCCTTCTGTAACTCCTAAATATTTTTGTGTATTTTGATCAAAATCTCTATAAATGGTACTTGCCATATGGAGTGCTAATGTTCGATTATCTCCTATGTTTGCTGTTTGCGTTACGAGTTTTAATTTATTGAGTAATCTAAAGGCACTCTCTTTATTTTCACACTCTAAGGTTATGATTGGTCCACAAGCACTATGGAAATCTGATTTAAAGCGTTGATTGTATTTGTTTGATTTTAGTGAGGGGTGCGATACTTTTATGTTTGATGGTAATTTCTCTTCTAAAATTTTGACTACTTTGGGAATGGATTCATGAACTCTTTGTAGGCGTAATGCTAAAGTCTCAAGTCCAAGCATTGTTAAAAATGAACCATAGGCGTTAGGGGACATACCTATATCTCTCATAGCACGTTTTTTAGCAATGGCTATCATTGCCTTTTTTTTCATTTTATTGACGATAGGATGCAGTTGTGCATATTTTTGATGATATAGCTTATCGTGTTCTTCTAAGGCTCTAAAAACAGCAACTCCTCCTAAGGTAGCAGAGTGTCCTGACATTGCCTTAGTGGTAGAGTGAATGACTATGTCTGCTCCCATTTCAAGAGGTCTAAGGGTTAGAGGGGTGACGGTATTATCGACGACTAAAAGGGTTTCATATTGTTTGCACAACTCAATAATCTTTGGTAAGTCGGGTAGTTCAAGGCTAGGATTACCTACGGTTTCTATGAGTACCATGTGAATGTTTTGTTTTAAGACTTTTTCTATTTGTTCAAAATCTTCAATGCCACAAAAAGTACTTTTTACGCTAAAACGTTTCATTGTTTCAGTTACTAAGGTATAAGTGCCTCCAAAAAAACCACCAATGCAAAGTACTTCATCTTCAGATTTTAGATAGGCAGTCATGACCATGGCTAAAGCACCCATTCCTGAAGAGGTAGCAATTGCTCCTAAGCCACTCTCCATTTGCGTAATAATCCCTTCTAGTTTAGCTGTTGTAGGGTTTCCTACTCTAGCATAAAGGGGATTGCTAACCTCCCCTT
>JALSQB010000130.1 GCA_026985655.1 Campylobacteraceae bacterium
TTATGGTTTTCTTTCTTTGTTTTTAATTTTATATCATATAGGTAAAGCTTTGATTAACTTTTTCATGACAAGCTTCTAGCTCATTTAGAGGGCTATTAAAAACCTCTATAAGTGCTTTTTGTTTCTCTTCCCAAAAAAGCTTAAGCGTTGGGTTTATTGTTTGTGTTAGCTCTTCAAAAGCGTTGGTTTCTAAAGTTGAGATAAGATCTTTGAGAGAAATATCACTTAAGTTTTTGTTTAAAGCATAGCCTCCATTAGCTCCTTTGATGCTTTTTAAAATATGAGACCTTTTTAGCTCTAAAAGAATTTGACTGAGGAATTTTTCAGGAGCTTCTGCTTTAAGGGCTAAAGTTTTGATGTTCATGTGAGCATTGGCTTCAAGTAGGGAGAGTTGATAAATGGCACTTAATGCGTAAATGGTTTTTGTTGAGATACCTATCATTTTGAACTTCTTTGTTGTAAAAATGTAAGAAAATGATAAACTTTACACCCGACACAGTAGTCAAATGTTGCTTCTAAAAATGCACATAATATAAGAATAGCGACTAAAATAGAGGCGAATATGGTGAAATGCAAGAGGTAACTTAAAGTAAAGAGTGAAATAATACTAAGCCCGACATAAAGAGCAAAGCGTTTAGGTGCTTCATCACAGGGAAGTGCTTTTATTTGAAAATAGTTGATGATGCTTTTAGCCACATAAGCTAAGGGGCTTAATTGCTTGAATTTTAAGGTACGAACAGCAAAATCAAACAGTAAAATAAAAGCAAAAATAACTTCTTGGGTAAAAATAAGTATGAGTGCAAGCAGTAGTACTTCTATGGCAATAATACGTACAATATGAGCATCAATACGATGTGATGAAATTGGGCATGTTTGTGACACAATGAACCTTTAGATTTTTAATATTTAGTATAATAGGCTAATTAAAAATTAAAGTCAAGTAAATCTATGGATTTACTTCTCTTCATAGTGTAGCTTTAAGCCTTTTGAGGTCATAAGAAATCCTGAAATATGAATTTTTTCTTCATGGACTAGCTTATGATGTCGTTTACATAGAGGTATTAGATTGTATTTATGGTTTTTACTCATCGCCCCTATCATGCCTTCATTGTTAGCAAGGTTTTGTTCGGCTATGTGGTGAACATCTTCAACATCTTGGTCACACAATGCACACTTTGTGACATAGAGATTTTTGTTGTAACGGCTTCTTTTTTTATGACTTAGTTTTTGTAGTTCAGAGCTATTTCCCATTAGCGTGTCTCTTATTTTGTAAGCATTTTTGAGGAAATTTTTATCCATATGGAGTGATTTTGCAAACTCTAAACCGTAAAGTGAAGAACCCATGCCCAACTGTAATTGTCGGTTGTAGATAAGTATGTCTTTTTGTTCATCATAGCTTACCCCTAAATGTAGGAGTATGAGCGAGTCTATATTGTGTAATGCTTCTATATTTTTTAATTGATGTAGATGCGTGGCAAAGATAAAGGTTGATTTGAGTTCTAAAAGCTTTAAAATTGCTCCTGCGACAATGGCAAGACCCGATTCTGTTTCTGTTCCTTGGGATATTTCATCGCCTAAGATTAAACTGCGTTGGGTGGCACGATTAAATATGTTTTTAAGTTCCATCATCTCTACAGAAAAGGTTGAAAGCCCTTTATATAGGTTGTCTTGCGAGACAATACGGGTAAAGAGTTGCTCATACATACCCAATTTTAATTCAGTACAAGGCACAAAGAAACCTGCTTGAGCTAAGATAACAGACAAGCCAATGCTTTTCATAAGGGAAGATTTTCCAGAGGAGTTAATTCCATAGAGGAGTACCCCCTGCACAGGATTACCATTTGAGGCATTGAGGGTAATGTGATTATGTTCGGTTTTGATGCCCTCTCCTAAATAGATGTCATTGGGAACATAAACCCCTCTTTGTTCATTGGCTTCAATGATAGGGTGTCGTAATCCAATGGCTTCATAAGCGTTGGCTTCATCTTGCAACAGTGGACGTGAAAGGTTCATACTTTTAGTACATTTGGCATTGGAGATAGCCACATCAATATTGGCAACAAAGGTAATGAGTTCATCAAGCAGATGAGAAAAACGATTTTCTAGTGCTAAAAGTGTTTGAAGATAACGTTCTTTGACTAAAGAGACTAATTTAACTTGACTGTTCTCAAAGCTTTGTGTAATCTCTTCAAAAAGTTTGGCATTAATTTTAACAGCATTTTTTAAATGTTTATAGTGAAAATCTTTAAAAAAGTGATGCTCCCCTTCAATGGTAACAAAGGATTCTTTGAGTTCTTTTTCAATCATGGTGAAACGGGTTTTAGTAAGATTAATGCTGTATCCCTCACTCTCCAAATAAGCAATGTCAGCATAGCCATTTTTACTATTGCTTATGCGTTTATCTTTGTCAAAAAGTTTGTCAATATGATTGGATACATACTCTAATTTAGCTATTTCAGCATTTTGTTTTTCTAAAATAGTATCAATAGCAGGATAGACCCCATTTTTAAAAATATTGTCATTAATTTGGTCAATTCGGAATCTAGCACAGACTTCAAGATTAAAAGTCTGTTCTAGGTAAGCAATAAATTCATCGACATCGGTGCTTAAATTATCTTGAATAGAGACTTTATCTATCTGGACATCTTTTAAGAGATTGGCAATGGCATTGAGTGACATCATCATATAGCTAAGTTCAACAGGGTGCAATTTTTGAAGTTTAATCCGTCGAGTGATGCGTTCTAAATCGTAGATATTTTTTAGATGCGTATCGTACTGTTCGGAGCGATTCATAAGCTTTTGGCTAAGGTCGTAACGTGCCTCTAAAAGTTCTTTGTCAATAATAGGAGAGAGCAATCGTTCACGTAAGAGTCTTTTTCCAAAAGCCGTAGAAGTTTTATCAATCAGTTCTAATAGCGTAATTTCAGATCTGTTTTTACTAATAACGCCAAGTTGCTCTAAAGCATTGTTTCCTAAATAGAGATAGCGACTTCCTCCTAAAAAGTGAGGACGATTCATCTTTTCAATAATGGCTTCATCATGCTCTATGATAAATTCTATTAGAATTGCCAATGCTTCAGTGGTATAAGGGTAGCGTTCAAGGTCAAGGTACTCTATGGCTGAGAGAAAAGAGTTGATCTCATAGACCCGTTTAAAGAGTTCATTTTGATACATAATTTTACAAGAACTATCAGTGTAGGTAGTTGAAAATTGAGCCAACTCTAAATAGGCGTGTATCCACTCTTTATCTATTTCTGTACTTTTAAGTGAGACAATAACTTCAGCTGTATTGTAGGTTTGTAAAAGATTAAAAATCTCATCAAGTGCATAGGTTTTGTCGTCACGATTGGAGTGCATCTCATTGACAATGGTTTTTCCTGTGGTCACATCAATGGCAGCATAACCAGCAGAAAAAATGCCTTGATTTTGGTCAATGGTTAGTGAAACAAGATTGGTTTCTACGGTATTGGTTTGGTATTCAAAGTTTGTTCCAGGAGAGATAACATTGGCAACATAACGTTGTACTTTGGGCATAATTCCTTTTTGTTTGACCATAATAATGGTATATTTTTGCGTATTAATCAGTCGTGCTAGATAACGCTCAATAGAGATAACAGGAACACCAGCAAGTAGAGGGTTTTTGATTGAGTTTTCAAGTATGTTTTTGTTTTTACGGGTGAGTTGAATATTGAGTAGTTCAGCTACCTCTTTGGCTTTACCTACTTTTAGTTCATCATTATTTACTTCATAAACTTCAAAAAAAGTTCCAATCTCCATAAAAACAAGGGCATTTTCACCATATTTTGATTCAAAATGCTTTTGAAGGTCAAAATAAATTTCGCTAAGAAGTTTACCTTTAGAGGCAAGAATTTTGGCAGATATGTCCACGTGAGTACCTATGACTGTTATTTTTTATTGAGATATTTTATCGCTTTAGTAGTTAGGGGTAGCTGTAGGGTACTATTTATAGCACCCTTATTAACAAATTAGCGTAAACGACGCTTTTGATATTTATCATATTTATAGATGTCAGGTCTAAACTCAATTTGACCTTGACTGTTCATTCCTGCCGTTAGATAGACCAAATAGACCCTTAATTGTTTATTGACTTTTAAGAATGTTTTACGTTTACCTTTGAGTATTTTATTGGCCTTTGTTAAGTTAATATTAGGGTTAAAGCTTGCTATGGTTTCAAGAAGCTTTGTAGGCTTAGAGAGCCGAACGCAACCATGGGAAAATGCTCTAATAGTCTTTTTAAACAGATGTCTTGTGGGTGTATCATGAATATAGACCGAAAACCTATTTGGAAATTTAAACTTTATTTTTCCCAATGCATTTTTAGGACCTGGTGGTTGCATTATGCGATAAGGAAACTTGTTTCCAGGCGCGAGGTAATCTTCCCAAAAAAGTGCATTGGTATTAATTTTAGCAGAATTTTCATTCCATGTACGATGCACCTCTAATCCATGTCTTCTTAGATAGCTAGGATCTTTTATCATAGCAGGAATAACTTCTCTTCTTACGATGCCTTCAGGAACTTTCCAATAGGGGTTTAAAACAATATAGGAGATATTTTGAGAAAATATTGGGGTAGGATGTTTGGGTTGCCCTACAATAACCCGTAATTTTTGTTTCTCTTTAGAATTTTCAATATAGTGAAGCATAAATTCAGGAATATTAACAACTAAAAAACGTGTTTGTTCTTCTCTTGGTAGCCATTTTATTCGGTCGATGTTAAGGAGAATGCTTGCAATTTTTTCATCAATAGAGATATTTAATGCTTTTTGTGTCCCTTTTCCTACAATACCATCAACAGTAAGTCCATGACGTGATTGAAAGGTTTTTACAGCACTATCTAAACAGGTATTAAAGAGAGCATTTTTACTTAGATTATTATCTTTTGAAAGATTATTCTCTTTCGTTCTGATAGTAGAAGTATTGGTTTTATTACATTCAATGTAATCTCCTGAAGCTTCAAGTCTGGTACGTAACTTTAAGACCATGTCTCCACCATCTCCCAAGGCTAATCTTTTAAAGGAAGGTAGCTTTTTCCAAGGAGATTTTTCTTTAATTGTTTGAAGTTTTTTTAGTGCAAGGAGTAGTTTTTTATATCCAAAATTTTTAGGGGTAACAGAGGAGATACTTTGATTAATATCAGGCGATTTCATCAGTTTAGCAATGTTGAATTTTGGTTGATATCTAATCCATGTTGCATTTATTTTTTTTCTTTTTAGTGCTGAGAGCTTATGGGTAAAATTTTTCCACTCTATTTCTCCATAGATAGCATGAATTAAAAAATTATAATAGACTGAAGAGAGTTTTAGTTCAGTATGAAGTAGTTGCTCTTGTGTAAAGTTACCATCTACGCGTTTGCTTAAGATTTGATAGTTTTTATAAAGCATACCTTCATGGTTAAGGGTAATGTCTTGCTCTATTTGTTGAAAAAGTTGGGTATATTTTTTTTGATTTAATTGCCCTGCTTGAATCCATAATGGCTGATAGTGATTTTGACGATAGAGTGTTTTTAAAAATTTTTTTTGTGGAATATTTTTTAAAATTTTTTTTGGATTCTTTTTTAATGCAATTTCTAATGCTTTACTTGCATTGTTATCGTTAGGTACGGCAGAGAGTACGAATGTCATGAATAGCATAGCCACGAGCTGTTTAATAATAATTTTAGACATAAAATTCCCCTTTCTGCTTCAAGGGTAAAAGTATAGTCTAAAACAGAAGAGAAGACAATAAGTTAAGAGAAAAATTGATTTTAATCGATACTTCTTTGCTGTTTTGCATCATAACCATACACATCGGGTAAATAGTGTACAAGACCATCACTTTTGATACGGGCTGTTAGGTAGGTAATATGTACTGGAACAGGTGAAGATAGATTTAATTGTGTTTTCTCTTTACCTCTTAAAATTCGTTTGGCACGAGTATAGTTTACTGAGCGTTCATACTTCGCAAAGGTAGCTAAGAGTGCATAGGGTTGAGATACTCTAACACAGCCATGTGAAAATGCTCTGGGATATTTTTTAAAAAGTTTATGGTTTGGTGTATCATGTAGATAGACAGCAAATCTATTAGGAAATTTAAATTTGATTTTTCCCAAGGCATTACGAGGGCCTGGTGGTTGCATAAATTTATATTTTTTGGTTTGACCTGAACGTAAAACTCTTGACCAATTTATTTTGGAAGCATCAAGTGGAGGGCGTTTTAATCGAAAGTTTTTTCTAACTTCATAGCCTCTATTGGTAAGATAGTTAGGGTCTTTTATGAGTCCTGGAATAACCTCTTTTTTAGCAATACTATCAGGAATGAACCAATAAGGGTTTAACACAATAAATGTAATTTTATCTGAAAATATGGGCGTATAATGCCCTTTTTTACCCACAATAACAGGCATAGTTAAGGCATTGACGCCATTTTCTTTATAGAAGAGTCTATACTCTGGGACATTGACCATAATGTATCTGTCTTCAGCTTGGTCAGGGAGTCGTTTGATTCTATCTAAGTTTAATAGAATTTTTTTAATCTTCCAATTAACTGATATATTTAATTTTCGACGTGTGATGTTATTAATGGTACCTGTTTGTCCTAATCCATGACGCTTTTGAAAGCGTTTAATGGCTTTTTTAAGACAGGCACCAAAGGTAGTGCTACTTGCTTGACAAGTATAATCCCCCTCACTTCTTAGTCTAGCGATGAGTCTGCTAACTTGTTTTCCTGATTTTCCATACCTAAGTTGAGAAGAAGCAGGAATTTTTCGCCATCCTCCTTGTGCTTGTACGACTCTTAATCTAGCAAGATGATTGCTTAATTGCTGATAGTGAAAACTACTTGGGGTCGTGCGTGCAACAATGTCTGAAATTTTATAATGTAATAGCATATCAGCCATATCATATTTAGGATTATTGGTTAGCCAATTTCCTTTGATGTATTTGAGCCGTTGTCTAAAGCTCCTCCATTTAATGGCACCGTACAGATGATGTGGCATATAGCTACGGTAGAGGGAAGTTAATTGAAGGTCAAGCATAAGCTCTGTTTGTAGATTACGCTCTTTTAGTTGTGCAATTTGCTCTCTAAGGGCATTAGATTTTCTTTTTATTGCACCAAAATTTTCTAAGGTATTGTCTGCTTCAATGGTATTAAATAGGTCTTCAACTGCTTCTTTTTTCATTCCATCATAATTAAACCAAATAGGGCGATAGATTTTACGCTTATAGACATCTTGAATAAATTTTTTATGTTTAATTTTTTTAAAGGTTTTGGCTTCATTTGTAATAATAAGTGCCATTATCTCTTTGGTACTTTTTTCATCATAGATAATTTGTGAGAGGGTAACATCTTGATTGTAATTTTGATGATTGATACTTTGCTTTTGAAAGGTTTCATGTACACTATTAACTTGTTGCGTAGCGTTAAGGGTAACAGCTTCAAGCACTACGGCTAAAGCTGTAATAAAAATTATGATAAATAGGGTTTTAATGAGATGCACAGGAACCTTTAATAGCTTTTTAAGGCACTATTATATCAAAAATATAATTAAACATGTTTAGTTTGATGCATAGTATAGTTCTGGATTAAGAACTCTTCGTCCCCATAAAAATCTATCTTTATAATAGGGCTTTTGGTTGAAATTATAAATGACGACAGATTTTCCTGCTGAACTGGCATGGATAAAATCACCATGTCCTAAATAGATGCCAACATGGGTCACTTTTCCTTGTCGTTTTTTCTTGGTGTCAAAAAAGACCATATCTCCACGTTGTAAATCTTCATATTGTACAAATTGTCCAACACGTGCTTGGTCTCGTGAAACTCGAGGGATATTAATTCCTGAATCCCTATAGACCCATTGGGTAAAGCCTGAACAATCAAATGTATTAGGACCTGTTGCTCCCCAAACATAAGGTACACCTAAAAATCTTTTTGCATCGAGTTCGATGTTGTCAAGAAGCTCTTGCCGTTTTTGGCTTAAGTAATCCATAGGAGGAGATTTCTTGTAGGAGATATAGGTAATATCAGGAGAAACCCTAGGCAGTCTATCATCAGATAGATTATTTGCTTTTATTATGGGAAAATAGGGTTGAACTGGTGCTTGAATCTGTCTTTGAATGCGTGGTTGAGGTACTGGCGTAATGGTTTGTTCTATAATAGGAGGATTTTGTTTAGTAATGCCCATAAGATTATAGATAGAGACTTTTTCATTAGCTGATTTCTCCATGGGTTTAGCTTGCTTAGTTGAACAAGCAGATAGAAGTAGTAACGAGCTTAGTAGGGTTATATTAAATATTTTTTTATTTTTCATAACTTAGTATAACTTCTCTAATTTTAATATATTTTTAAAAAATAAATATTAGTAAAGTATTTTAAATAAAAATTAAAATACTTAATAGATAATATTTTTTTTCATTAAAATTATTTTATGCGTGTTCTTTTTCATATATATATAAATATAATTTAATTTAAATGGAAAATTAGATATTCTTTTACTTCATTCAAAAAAGGGAAATCAATGTTTGATAAAAAATTTAAAATAGTCCTCGTCATAGGTATTTTGGTGATTTTGGGAATAATCTTTGGTAGAGATATTCTTAACTCTCTCTCATCAGTTAAAAAAATCTCAACTTTAACGGATTCTTTAACAGATTCTAAGGCATTAAGCTTTTATAAAAAATCGTGTGACTATGAAGATGGTCAAGTTTGTAATGAATTAGGTGACATGTACCATTATGGGAATGATATGGTTTCTGTTGATTATGATTATGCTGTTGAATACTATAGAAAATCGTGTGCCTTAGAAAATGGTAAAGGGTGTAATAACTTAGCCTATATGCTCAATGAAGGTAAGGGAATTGAAAAAAATAATTGGAATGCAATACGACTTTATAAAAAAGCTTGTAAATATAACGAGATAGAAGCTTGTTATAATGTAGGTTCTATGTATTATAATGGGGAAGGTACACGTAAAAACTATCCTAATGC
>JALSQB010000131.1 GCA_026985655.1 Campylobacteraceae bacterium
GCCGAAAGGCTTAATTAAATTTGAGAGGGAAATAATGCCTAAAAAGAAAAATACTATTTTGAAAATAAATAATTTATATATAGATAATTTTTTCAGTATTAAAAATATCACATTAACAAATTTAAAAGATAAAAAAGAAGTCTATATAGTGGGAGAAAATGGAGATGGAAAGACACTTTTGCTTCAAGCCATAGCCATAGCTTTAAAAGGAACACAAGAAGATGGACTTAAAGCATTTAGAGAGAAAGAGAAAGAGTTTAGCATAGAGATAGACAATAAAAAGTTATGCCAAAACAACTTTTTTGCCTATGGTTCATCACGAAACAGTGCTTGTCAAATGAAAGAAGATAAAGTAGGTTATTTAACGCTATTTTCTGGAGAGTATGATTTAAAATCTCCTACTAAATGGTTACAATATTTAGATTACAGTGAACAAAAAGAGAATGACAATGTCATAAGCGTAGCCCAAGCTAAAAAGCTTTTGCAACATCTATTAAATTCTGATATTGAGATAGACATTAACCCTAATGGCGTAACATTTAAAGAAAAAGGTGCAGAGGTAAGCTTTGAGCAGTTATCGGCAGGATACAGAGGGGTCATTACTATTATCTGTGACCTTATAGCCAGACTTTCAGACAAACAACAAGTAGAAAACATAGCAGAGTTTCAAGGCATCGTTTTAATAGATGAGGTTGAACTTCATCTCCACCCAAAATGGCAATATGGATTTATGAACAAACTAAGAGAAACTTTTCCTTTAATCCAATTTATCGTTACCACACATAGCTCTACGGTGCTTTTAGGGGCAAGTATGGACGCAGTCTATTACCACATTTACAAAGAGAATGGAGAGACAAAAATCTCTGAACAAGAAGATATTAAAAATGACTTTTTAAATGATATTCAGACCGATATTTTTAATTTTGATGTCAATGAAGAGCGAATTAATAATCCTACTAACGATAATAAAAGGCGACAACAAAGAGCAAAAGAGGGTTTGTTAAATCTTATTGAAACTATTGAGCAGGAAGAAAAATAGTGAATTATTTTATTGATACCAATATTATTATAGATTTATTAGATAATAAAACAGAAACAAAAGAGCAGTTAAAGAGTTTAATAGAAGATGGAAATAGTGAGCTTTTTATAAACAGATTGGTTCTAACCGAAACCTTACGCACCATACATTTTGAACATACAAAAATTTTTAAAAAAGCCGAAGAGAAATTAGCACTTTTTACGCAACTCAATATTCAACCTAAAATCTATGAGAAAGCCATAGCATTTTCAAGATATTGTCACAGCAAAGGGATTAAACTCAAAGGTAAATGTGAAGCGATAGATTTTTTACATTTTATGACAGCTAAACATTATGATTTAACACTTATTTCTAATGACAAGGATTTAGAAAAATTAGAAAAAGCATATGAAAGTTTTTTAAATGTCTAAACAACCCACAAGAGAAAAACTACTAGACATTACCTTTGAAGAGGTCTATATACACGGCTACAATGCTACTTCAGTCGATGCCATTTTAAAAAAAGCCAAAGTGCCTAAAGGCTCGATGTATCATCACTTTAAAGGGAAAAAAGAGTTGGTTCTTGCCATGGTCAAAGAGCGACTCTTTCCTAAGATGGATATGTTTTTTAACTACGAAATCAAAGAGAACAGCACCGTAACCGATAGTATTAAATTTACTTTTTTAACGGTTAGTCGCAACAAAATGCTCATCACCTACGGTTGCCCACTCTATCGGCTTATGGTTGAACTATCGGCTACGGACAAAGAGTTTGATGCATTGCTTAGTGCCAAAGCCACCCAAATGCAAGAGGGTTTAAGCTCACTTTTAGAACAAGGCAAAGAGATTGGAGAGTTTAATAAACAACTCAACAGCAATACCTTTGCCTCTTATATGCTCAATGCCACTTGGGGCATTTTGTCCCTCTCCCCTAGCCTATGTTCTTCTAGCTCTTTTTTAGAACAGACGCAGTTTATTTTAGATGGGCTTGAGTGTTATCAAACAAACTAACTAGACCATTAAGTCTATCTTAAAGAAATTTACCCTACACTTCTACTAGACTAAATAGTCTAATAATCCAAAAGGACAACTATGTTTATGTACCAAAAAAATGAAGCCCAAGCCCATAGGCTTGAAAATCTCTTCAAAAAAGTGAAACTGTTTTACGGGGAAGTTCTTCCTCAAATGGAATTTTTAGGCAATATAGAGGCTGATTATTTGGAAGATTTTATTAAAGCCTTATTACGCATTGCTAAACATCCAAATATTGACCCAAATTGGTTTGGGTTTGTTCGACTACACATCGCTTTTAGAGAAGATTATGCTTACTGTAAAGCGTTTAACACCAAGTTTTTGTTAGCCAAAGAGTACAGCCAAGAGCAACTCAACAGCGTCATAGATAGCATTTCAAGTATTCCCTTTGACCAAAAGCACCAAGCTTTAGCAGAGTATGCCATTAAAGTTATTTATGAGAGTAAAGTGTGTAGCCAAGAGGATTTAGATGCACTCTATGCGATGGGTTGGACGCAAAAAGATGTCTTTGATGGGGTTGAACACGCAGGAACACTCTTTAGAAATGGTCGAATTTTGACGGCGTATAGCGTGAAAGGTTAAGAATGAGAAGATTAAAACTCCCCATCAACATACAACCAACGACCATTAAGCTTTAAA
>JALSQB010000132.1 GCA_026985655.1 Campylobacteraceae bacterium
TGCTTGTGTTGTTGTTATGAGTAATAATACAGAAAATGCAATTGTTAGCTTGGGTATAAACATAAATATCCTTTTACTTATAATATAGAATTATAATTAAAAGGAGTTAAAAGAAGTTGAAAGGAGATAAGATAAATAAAATTTATCTTATTGATATATTTTTATCATTATTTTAGATGCTGACATGATTAACTTTAATACACGCCTCTAATTCTGCCAGTTTAGCAATGACTGTTTCAGAGATGTTTCCATCTACTTTAACAACGGCTAGGGCGTGTGATTTATTATCTCGACCTAATCTAAAATCTGCGATATTAAGACCATCTGATGAGATAATTTTCCCAATATCACCAATAACACCAGGTACATCTGTATTTCTAAATAAAATAAGATTTCCTTTTGGTTCAAGGTCTAGTTTGTAGCCATCAATATCCATAATACGTAAAGTTTGTTCACCAAAAACAGTACCTGCAATAAAAAAGTCACCACCATCAGTGCTTATTTTCAGACTTATTTTATTGGTTAAACCAGAGTTATTAATGGCAGTCTCTTTAATAATTTTAATATTACGATCTTCTGCAACAAACTCAGCATTAACATAATTGATGTTGTCTTGTAGCGATTCACTTAATACACCAACCGTAGCAAAAGTTGTGAGTGAATCTAAATAATCAGAAACATCACCTTTAGTTGTCACTTTTATGCTTTTAATTGTTGAACGGGTAGCTTGTGCTGCAATATTTCCCATTTTTTGAATAAGTTCAAGATAAGGACGTAAAAAATCTGGAAGCTCACTCTCTTTAATTGGTAAATTTAAAGCATTTGGATAAGCAATGTTTTTTGCTGCTTCAATGGCATTTGACGCTGCTTGAATGGCAATGTTCTGCTGAGACTCTTTTGTGTTTGCACCTAAGTGAGGGGTAACAGTAACATTGTCTAAGTCTAAAAGAGGGTGTTCAGTGGCTGGTTCTTTGTTAAAAACATCAATCCCCGCCATATGAATTTTTCCAGAAGTTAATCCTTGAAGTAGGGCTTCTTCATTGAAAAGTCCTCCTCTAGCACAGTTAATTAGTACCACACCATCTTTCATCTTGGCAATTTCAGCTTTATCAATCATTCCAATGGTTTCTTTGTTTTTAGGTGTGTGAATGGTAATAATATCACAAGCTAAAATATCATCGAAATTTTTAGTATAAGCAATGTCAGCATCGGTAGCTTTTCTTGGGTCAATGTAAGGGTCATACGCAATAACATCCATCTCAAATGCTTTGGCTCTTTTACCTACACGTGAACCGATGTTTCCAAAACCAATAATTCCTAATTTTTTACCGTAAAGTTCAGTTCCATACCAATCTTGTCGTCGCCAAACTCTATCTAATTTTAGGTTATTATGTGCATACGGAAATTGACGCACACAGGAGAGCATATGGGTTAAGGTAAGTTCAACAGCAGCTATGGTATTGGCAGTTGGTACGTTCATAACCACAATACCTTTTTTACTACAACCTTCAATATCTACATTATCAACCCCAACACCAGCACGTACAACTGATTTTACTTTATGGGCATTATCAAGAAAAGCTTGATCCACATCGGTAGAAGAACGGGTAATGGCAACATCAGCAAGAGGAATAATTTCACAGATGAGCTTGTCTTTAGGCTCATCTGCTGCATTAATTAGATTTATAGCAGGATCATTTGCGAGAATATCCAAACCCTTTTGGTGGATATGGTCACAAACTACAATGGTGATTTTAGACATCTTTAGTAGTTCCTAGTTTCTTTTGAAATCGCCAAAAGCATCACCAAGCGTCATACTGTCATCTTGCTCAGCATTAAGTTTGTCCAGTGCTTCACGCTCTTCTTGACGTTCAAGTCTTCGAACAGAAATTCTAATTCTATCAGATTTAGCATCGAGGAAAGAGATAACGGCTCTAATCTCTTGACCTTTTTCAACCTCTTCTTCTTTTAAAGGATGTAAATCATCAAGTCTAAGAAGTGCATCAACACCAGGTTCAATAGAGACAAAGATACCGAAATCTTTTTTATCTTTTACAGTTCCTTCAACAATGTCACCAAGTTTATGGTCTTTTGCATAAGCAGCAACAGGAGACTCTTGCATTGCTTTAATACTTAGAGAAACTTTACCTTCTTCACGGTCAATTTTAATGATTTTAACTTCAATTTCATCACCAGATTTGTAAAGTTCTTTAGCAGGTTCTGATTTTTCCCAAGATAACTCTTGGTTATGTAATAGACCCTCAACTGCACCAATTTTAAGGAATGCACCAAAATCAGTTACTGATGAAACAGTACCTGTAATAATATCTCCTACTCTATTTGCTGAAGCAAATTTATCAATCGGTTTTGGAAGTAAAGTTTTTCTTGAAACTCTAAGTCTTCTTTGTTGTTTATCAATTTCAATGATTTGAACATCAATTACTTGGTCAATTTCAATATGATCTTGTGGGTGTTTTACATTCTTTTCCCAAGAGAGTTCAGACACATGTAAGAATGCTTCTAAATCTTCACCTAAATCAACAAATGCACCATACGGTTCAATGTTAGAAACAGTTACAGAAACTGTATCTCCTGCTCTAAGTGTGTTATCAATGTTTTTCCATGGGTCAAGATTTGCCTCTTTAATAGAAAGAGAAAGGTGTCTTTTCTTTTTATCATACTCCATAGCAATAACATTAACTTCATCACCCTCTTTGTAGTATTTAGAAGGATTAACTGGACCTTTGTGAGAAATTTGAGAGTAGTGAACTAAACCGTCCATACCACCAACATCTACAAACATACCATAAGAGGTAATCTTTTTAATTGTACCAACAACAACTGCTTTGTTTTCTAATAATCTATCTACAATCTCTTGTGTTTCAGCTTTTTCTCGCTCAATAAGTGCTTTTCTTGAAACGACAACAGAGTTTTTATCTTTATCAACTTTTACAATAAGTGCTTTAATTTGCTTTCCAATTGGATCAACTTTATAAGAAATGTAAGAGAGTGTACGTGGCATAAAAAACTCTAAACCAGAAACATCTACAACAAATCCACCTTTGTTTTTCTTAGTAATTGTACCTTCAACAACATACTCTTGCTCTTCATCATACTCTTCAATAAACTCAGCAAGTGCTGCTCTTTGCTCTGCTAATTCATAAGATACATTAGGTCTTTCACCTCTTTGTCCAGTGATTACTACTTGAATAGTTTCACCCTCTTTAAAGAATATCTCACCATCTTCATCTCTAATTTGATCTAATGACATAAGTGCTTCATTTTTACGACCAATATCAATAACTACTTGATTATCTTCTTCAATTATCTTAACGATAGTACCATCTACTAAATCACTCTTGCTGTCTGTTTTTTTGAACGACTCCTCGAGCATCGCTCCAAAATCTACGTCTTCTATTTCGATATCTTCGAATTTCATGTTTGCCAATCCTTGCTTGTGCCTAATTTTGCGCTATTATACTCTTTTATATTTAATGCTATATGAAAAGAGGATAATATGGGCTTGAAGCACTTTAAGTTTTAAGAATTAACACGGTTTAATAGCGTTATTAAGAGATTTTTTCTATTTTCTTAATAACATTTTGGACAATCCAATCTGGGGTTGAAGCTCCTGCTGATATACCACATAGATTTTTATTGTTAAACCATGAGGCTTCAAGTTCTTCTTCATTTTCAATCAAATAGCTGTCTGGACAATTATTTTGTGAAATACTATGAAGCATTTTTGTGTTAGAAGAGTGTTTTCCTCCAATCACAATCATAATATCAGCTTTTTGTGCCAGTTCAGCTGCGGCATCTTGATTTTCAAAGGTGGCATTACAAATGGTATTAAAAACACGAACCTCTTTATGGGTTTGAATCAAAGCAGAAACAATTTTAGCAAAATCTTCAGGTTTTTTTGTGGTTTGAGAAACCACAGCTACTTTGTTCTTTAATGGCAATTCATTTAACTCTTTAGGATCAAGTACAATAAACGCATCATCAGCTTTAGTAGCATAAGAGACCACTCCTTTAATTTCAGGGTGCTTTTTGTCTCCAAATATTACAATAGAATAGCCCTCATTACTCATCTTTTCCACAATATTTTGTGGGGTAGTGACATACGGACAAGTAGCATCAATAATTTTGTTTTTTTGTTTTTTAAGAAGTGCTAACTCATTTTTGGGAATACCATGGGTACGAATAACCACAGCATTATCATTTTTAATATCTTTAATATCTTCAACAAGACCAATATTAAAACCCTCTTTAAGCCGATTAATTTCATCTTTATTGTGAATGAGTGGACCATAGGTAAAAGAGTTTTTATGCTCCTCTGCAATTTCAATGGCACGTTTCACACCATAGCAGAAGCCATAGCTTGAGGCAAGTTCTATTTTCATACAGTTAATCCTTGATATTTGTAATTTGATTGAGTATATCAAAAAAGTTGGGAAAAGAAGTTTCAATGCAAGCCACATCTTCGATGTTCATCTTAGATAATAGCCCAGCGATTGCAAAACTCATAGCAATTCGGTGGTCGCCATGACTATTAATGCTTGCTGACTGAATGGTGCCACCTATGATTTCATAACCATCTTCATGCTCTACGGTCTTAATCTTACAAGCATTTAAGCCTGTAAGCATGCTTGCAATTCTATCACTCTCTTTTACCCTTAGCTCTTTGGCATTTTTAACCACGCTTGTTCCTTTTGCTGTTGCCATAGCAATACACAGAGCAGGAAGTTCATCAATGAGCCATGCGATATTTTCTTTTACTGTTATGGCTTTGAGTTGTCCATTATAAACAATTTCAATATCGCCAATAGGTTCATAGATATTCTCTTTTTCAATGTAAGTGATTTTTGCACCCATCTGTTCTAAGATTTTATAAGCTTCAATACGGGTAGGATTTAGCGTTACATTCTCAATAATGCTTTTAGCATTTGGCGTAATAGCAGCAGCTACTGCAAAGAAAAAGCCACTTGAAGGGTCAGCAGGAACGGTAATATTAAGTGGGTTTAACGGCTTTTTAAGAGGTTCAATTTTAATCCAAGCATCTTCTTGAAGGCTAACAGATGCACCCATACCTGAAAGCATGCGTTCTGTATGGTCACGAGAGAGAAGCGTTTCTTTATAGTAAGAGTTGTCATCAGCTTGAAGCCCAGCTAATATAAGAGCAGATTTTACCTGTGCAGAGTCAATAGGAGATTCGTATTTAAAGGATTTTAAATTTCCACCTCTAATAGCAAGAGGGGCTAAGTTTCCTTCTTCTCTACCATCAATTTTTGCACCAATGTTACGAAGAGGAATAGCCACACGATTCATAGGACGTGAGCGTAAATATTTATCACCTGTTAAAATAAATGAACCTTCAATTCCTGAGAGTAAACCAGCATAAAGTCGCATACCTGTTCCAGCATTGCCACAATCTAAAATATTTGATGGTTCACAGAGTTTTTTAGGAGGAATAATTTCTACATTAGCACCCTCTCTTGTAACTGTTGCCCCTAACTGTTGAGCAATGGAGAGTGAAGCTAAAGTATCTTCCCCTAAAAGAAAATTTTTAATCTTTGAGGGCTTATCTGAAAGAAGTGCAAACATTGCACAACGGTGAGAGATAGATTTATCAGATGCAATGTCTGAACATTTTAGGGTAAATGAACTATTTTTAGGGGAAACAGTAACGTTTCTCATCGAAGCGTCGCTCCATATTCAGTTTCTAGTTTGTTAATAATGAGGGTGACAGTGTTTTCAATATCTTCCTCATTTAAGGTCTCTTCTAATGATTGGATAAATAAACGTAAGGATAAACTCTTTTCTTTTCCAAGTGTTTCATCTTCATAAACATCAACGGCATAAAACTTTTTAAGTAGTGGTAGTTTTAATGATTCTATGCTTAAAGCAACTTTTAAATAGGGAATCTCTTTATCTATTACAAAACTTAAATCTTTAAAAACACCTTGAAATTTTGAAATGTTAGAAGCATTAATATGTTGAGGTATCAACGCTTCAAAGTCTATTTCGGCCACAAAGGTCTCTTTTAAATCAAAATTCTCACAAACAGTGGGGTGAACTTTGCTTAAGTATCCACAGATTTTATTGTTAATAATAATATCAGCCGATTGATAAGGGTGAATAAGGGCATTTGATTCAAAAGAAGTTTTTAGTTCAAAATTCCCAATAATTGATGAGAGTTTTTTTACAAAAGTTTCAAAATTAATGGGCATTGGTTTCCCTGCATTGGAAACATTTTCAGACTCTTTTTGTCCTGTAAAAATTAAGCTTAATACTTCTTTTTCTTCTCTATATTCATTAAAAACAGTACCAATTTCAAAAAGTGCTGTTGATTTTTTAGAGTAACTTACATTACGTTTTGCAGCTTGTAAAAGGTTAATAAGAACAGTTGTTCTCAATGTATTCAAATCTGTCGTAATAGGATTGATAATATCTAGTTTGTCATTTAGCACTTTAAAACCATATTTTTGCAGTAAGTTTTTATCTGCAAAGGCAAAAGAGATACTTTCATCAAATCCTGCTGAAACAGCTCGTGAGCGTAATGATTTTTTAGCAATGTATCGTTTCATCGTATTGTTATTACGATTTTTTTCAACAAACTTTAGAGCTTTGGCTTCAATGTTGTCAATACCAATTATACGAACAATCTCTTCGCTTATGTCTTGAATATTTTGAATATCATGTCTGTAGGCTGGAATGCTTACGCCAAATCTCTCTTCAGTTGAAGTTTGTACTTTAAAGTTTAAGGCTTTTAAGATGTTGATAATTTCAATTTTAGGAATATCATTCCCAATAATTTTGGAAATCTCTTCAGCTGAAATTGTGATAAGATTCTCTTCTATTTCTTCTGAACCAATAGAGAGGCTTCCATCAAAAAGCTTAGAATGATAATAGGTTTCAAATAGATAGGTTAAATAGCTTATTCCAAAACATAGACTTGGTTCTGAACCACGTGATGTATTGTAGTAGAGTTCATCTGTTTCAAGTTTCTGTTCTGAAACAACATTGACAATCTGTTCAGGATTAACATAAGAAGCTTGAAATAGTACTTTGGTTGAGGACTCATTTGCTAAAGATGATTCTTCTTGATGAATTCCTAGATGAGCACAAAGTTTATCATTGATAGAGATATGCATAACCTCATTGACATTTTTTATATTTATGACTAGTTTCTCTTCATTATCAACGTCAATATTGCTAACATCATAAGCTCTTAAAATAACCCCTGTGGCATGGGTTAAATATTGTAAAAGGTTAGAGATAGGGTTTTGGGTTAATTTATCGATAAAAGCGAGACGTAAGGTAAAAAGTAGGGAAGTTTTGAGTTCACTTAGATTTGCCATAACATACTCTAATGAAGCGTTAATCTCTCCTTCTGTTTTTAATTTTGCAACTCTGGCTAAACCAATTTTTTCTTGATTTTGACTTTCGTAGTCAAATGCTTTCATAGGAATATTTAGGGCTGCTGATAAATCCCTTGCCACACCATTGATGGAGAGACAATCCCCACGGTTAGCCGTCAGCTCAATTTCAATGACTGTGTCTGCTATTTTTTTATACTCATTTATCTCTTTTCCTACAATGAGTTCACCTATGGTTTCATCTAAAATCATAATGCCATCACCCATTGGAGGCAAACCTAATTCGGAAGCTGAACAGACCATTCCATTAGATTCAACCCCACGAAGTTTTGCATGTTTAATCTCAAAATCTTCTGAGAGTTTTGCACCAATGGTGGCAACAGCAACATATTCAGCTTCAACAATATTGGCTGCACCACAAACGATTTGACGGGTAATGCCTTCTGCAATCTCAATTTGACAAACATTAAGTTTGTCAGCATCTGGATGTTTTTCACAAGAGAGTACTTTTCCCACAACAATCTTAGCAGGAATGTTATAGGTTTTAATATTATCAACTTCTAAGCCAATAGCATTAAGTGTTTTATATAGCGTATCATCAGATACTTCTGTAATGTCTAAAAAGTTATTTAACCAAGTTCGTGTAATTATCATCTAAATTGCTCCAATAAACGGGTATCACCCTCAAATAGCATTCTAAGGTCAGGTACTTTATGCAGTAGCATAGCAAATCGTTCAACCCCTAACCCAAAAGCGTAACCAGAAACATCTTTGTACTCAACAGCATCAAAAACATTTGAATCTACAATTCCACAACCTAAAACTTCCAGCCAACCTGTGTGTGAACAGACGCGACACCCCTCTCCTTCACAGAAGATACAGGATATATCAACTTCACTTGATGGCTCAGTGAATGGGAAGAAACTTGGTCTAAAACGCACTTCAACTTCACCAAACATATAGTGTAAAAAGTCAGACATAATGGCTTTAAGATTAGCAAAACTTATCTCCCCTTTGGCATCAACGACCAATCCTTCTACCTGATGAAACATTGGGGTATGGGTAATGTCATAATCTTTTCTAAAAACAGCACCAGGGGCAATCATGCGAATGGGTGGCTTTTGACTCAACATCGTTCGTATCTGTACAGGTGAAGTGTGGGTTCGTAGAACCGCACCATCTTTAAAGAAAAAAGTATCTTGCATATCACGAGCAGGGTGGTTTTTAGGCAAGTTTAGTGCTTCAAAATTATGAAAGTCATCTTCAATTTTAGGACCATCTTCAATGGCAAAGTTTAAGGCAACAAAATAGTCAATAATTTTATCCATCGTTGCCATGACAGGGTGGTAAGCTCCCTTTTCATCAAGATTACCATAGAGCGAAACATCAATGGCTTCTGCTTTTAAAAGGTTTTCTATCTCCTCTTTTTTTAGTTTTTCATATCGTGCATCAAATTCTGTTTGCAGTATGGCTTTGTTTTTATTGAGACCTTCAGCAAATGCTTTTTTCTCTGGACCTGGTACATCTTTAAGCTTCGCAAACTCTTTCGACAATGTTCCTTTTTTCCCAAAAAGGTCAATACGAACTTTTTCAAGTTCTGTCAGTGAGTTGGCATCGTTAATTTGTTTTTTTAATGTTTCCAAAATAACCTCTATCTCATTATTTTATTTGTCTGTAATACTATCTAAACTATGCTAATAATGGGATTACTAAAAAAAGCTTCTAAAGCTCTTGACATCAAAACTTTTTTTGTCTATAATTGCACTCCAATTTAAGCATTAGCTTTAAATTAATTGTTCCGGATTAGCTCAGTGGTAGAGTAGATGACTGTTAATCATTTGGTCGTTGGTTCGAATCCAACATCCGGAGCCATAAAAAACAACACTTTTCAAATTAATTGTTCCGGATTAGCTCAGTGGTAGAGTAGATGACTGTTAATCATTTGGTCGTTGGTTCGAATCCAACATCCGGAGCCACTCTTTCAAATTTCCCACATTAAAATTTATTATTTTCAATTATCAGTAGAGTAGGAATTTTTATGGCTACTTTTTTATTGAAATTTTATTATTTTTTTTCAAAAAAATGCAACTTTAGTAGCAAATTTTTAAAAACAGTTGTTATATAATTAAGAAGTTGGATTATAAAAATCTAAACTATACACAATGGAGTACAAAATGAATAAAATTAAATTATCACTTAGCACAATCGCGATGCTTATGGGAACAACAGGCTTTGCCATAGAATTGACAGACTATAAAATAGTGGAAGGTGAATACAATGCTGCTTATGTGGATGGTGGATTAAGTATTGACAGTGGAAATCAAGACCAAGTATCTTATGATGGTTTTGTGGATGCGAATTTAAAAAGCATTTATACCTCTGCCCCATATACTTTAGATTATGGGCTTGCAGCTGGAGCTGATTTTTCAAGAGGTCCAGATGCCAATCAAAGTGCCCAAAATGCTTATGATTCTACTGCTTATTTTGAAGGTAATAAATATTTAAAAAATGATGATACTTTTTTTGCTTATGGGCGTACTGATTTAGGTTATAGAAAGCAAGTAACAGCTGATTCAGCAGAAGACCCATATCTTAAAGTAGGGGTAGGAGCTGGTTATGGACGAATGTATGTGGCAACACCTTTAGCCAATGCTATGAGAGTCGCTGAAGATTTAAAAGCCTATAAACTAATTAAAAGTGATGTTTCAGATAAAGCTTTAATCGCAATGGCAAGAGTTATTGGGCTGAAGTCTCAATACGAAAGTAAATATGGTCAAGAAGAGTATAAACAATACTGGTATGAAGCAATGGAGAAAGCATTAAAAGATAATGATGCTTTGGTTGGAGACTCTTTAGGTGCTGTTGGAATTGTAAGATTAGATGCAATTATTGATGCTAGTGATGGAAGAGGTGTCCTTTCTCGGCTACATGGTTGGAAAGTACAAGCTGGTGCAGGACAAATTATCTCTCAATATGATGGTTCAAGCTCAGATACAACGGCTGATGTTGGTTTCCAATATGGATTACCAATTGGATATACTTCACAGTTTTTAAATACAGCTACAGCTTCTAAAGTTTTAGGAAGTAGTAATAGTTTAGATTTTACTGCTAAGAACCTTGCCTCTTATACGTATGAGATGTCCGATAAAATTGATTGGATTAATAGTTGGGCATTAGGTTATGATGCTTATAAGACAGGTGATGATGTTATGACAAATACACTTTCAACACGTTTGAACTATTATCTAGCAAATAAATTAAGTTTAAATGCCAGACTCTCTTTTGCTAAAACAAGTGGTACCAATGGTACAAGTGTTGAAACACCAGAATGGGATACTTCATTCTTTACAGGATTACGTTATAGACTTCAATAACAATCCCTAC
>JALSQB010000133.1 GCA_026985655.1 Campylobacteraceae bacterium
ACAAAACTGCTGACACTGCTACGCTTTTAAATTACCAATCTTTTGTATTGCCTGATTTACGTTTAAGTGAGGGAGATGATTTACGCTCATTTCAGAGTGAATTTCATGAACTCATAGAAGCACTTCATGGCTACTTCTCTTGTAAAGAGAAAAAGCTTTTAATCTCACCCCTTAGAACGCTACTTCTACCTCTGCCTAAAGAAAAATATTTTAAAACATTGCACATAGAGTTTGCCTCTACGTTAAATTTAAACGAGCTAAAAGACAGGCTTTACTATTGGGGTTACCATTTTGTAGATATTGTGACTCAAAAAGGGGAGATCTCTTTTCGTGGGGATATTTTAGATGTTTTTTCTTTAGGAGGTGAAGAGGCGTACCGAATTTCACTCTTTGATGAAGAGGTTGAGAGTATTCGTGCTTTTTCAGTCGATACCCAAAAAAGTGATAAAGAAGAGTTAGAGAGCATTAGTATTATTCCTGCTCTTTTAGGCTTTGAAGAGGAGGAGTACAACACCTTAAAGTCACGTGTTGAAAAGAGTTCGCTAGACACTTTTGTTAAAGACATAGACTCCTTGGGCTTTTGGTACTTAGATGAGTTTGCAGAGAATTATTTAGAAAGTTTTGAGAGTCTATTGTTAGATAATATGGGCGAAGAGTTAGAGGAGATTTATTCATTAGATACGCCATTAATTCAAAAAGAGTCTTTTAACTTAGCGATTATTCCCGAAGCTAAAAAAGTAAGAGAGCTTGAAGTCATTAAACCCAATGCCATTTTGGAGTCTAACAAGCACAAACGCATCACCGTTATTGCTAAAAATGAGTCCATTGTAAGAGGAAGTGAACTTAACTCGTTTGAAAATATCCATTTTATCTATGAAGACATTATTGTTAATCTTATCTCTGAAAAAGAGGTCATCATCTCACTTAATAAACCTATTAAACGTAAAAAGGTTAAAAAAGCGAGTATTATTTTAGATGAGTTAAAATTGGGTGACTACATTGTGCATGAAAACCACGGAGTAGGGCTGTTTAAAGGGGTAGAAAAAAGGGTAGTGCTAGGGGCAACACGTGAGTTTGTACTCATTCACTATCAAAATGAAGATGCCCTTTTAATTCCTGTGGAAAACCTCAATACCATTGACCGTTTTGTGGCTGATTCTGGGGCATTGCCTATTTTAGATAAGATGGGAAAAGCCTCTTTCAAAAAGCTCAAAGGCAAAGTCAAAGAGAAACTTTTTGCCATTGCCTCTGAACTCATTAACCTCTCTGCTCAACGTCATCTAAAAAAAGGAATACGCTTTAAACGTGATGATGTGGAGCATCAAATCTTTATGAGTGAAGCAGGTTTCATTCACACCGAAGACCAAGAAGAAGCTATTAAAAGCATGATTGAAGAGATGAGTTCTGGACGCATGATGGACAGACTTCTTTCAGCCGATGTAGGATTTGGTAAAACTGAAGTGGCAATGAACGGTATGTATATGGCGTGGAAAAGTGGCTATCAGTCGATGATGGTCGCTCCCACAACGCTACTTAGTTCTCAACATTTCAAAAGTATGAAAGAGCGTTTTGAGCGTTATGACATCAAGATAGGTAAACTCGACCGATACACCACAGGCAAAGAGAAAAAAGCCTTACTTGAAGCTTTAGAAGATGGTCGTGTCGATATGGTAGTAGGAACCCATGCTTTGCTGAAAGCGAAGTTTAACAAGTTAGGGTTTATTATTATTGATGAAGAGCATAAATTTGGGGTAAAACAGAAAGAGGCACTTAAAGCCATGGCGATAGATGTTCACTTGCTCTCTATGTCTGCTACACCAATTCCACGCTCACTGAACATGGCAATGTCCCAAGTTAAAACCTTTTCTGAAATTTTGACCCCACCTGTGGAGCGTCAAGGGGTACGAACTTTTGTGAAATCTTATGATGAAAAAATCATCAAAGAAGCCATCACCAGAGAGATGCGACGTGGAGGGCAAGTCTTTTATGTCTTTAACTCCATCGCACAAATTGAAGAGAAAAGAAAAGTTTTACATGAGCTAATGCCAAAGCTTAGAATTAGTGTGCTACATTCCAAAATATCAGCCGTGCAAACCGAAAAAGAGATGGAGCTGTTTGAAGCAGGGGAGTACGATGTACTTCTTTCAACCTCCATTGTCGAATCAGGCATACATATGCCTCACGCAAACACCATGATAGTTGATGGAGCAGATAACTTTGGAATTGCCGACCTACACCAACTGCGTGGACGTGTTGGGCGTGGTGGGGTTGAGGGCTATTGTTACTTTATGGTCGAAGACAAAGAGCATTTAACCGACAATGCCAAACGCCGACTCTTAGCCCTTGAATCACATTCAGAGCTAGGAAGTGGGGCTGTTTTAGCCTTTCACGATTTAGAAATTCGTGGGGGTGGGAACATCATCGGTGAAGCCCAATCGGGACACATCAAACAGATAGGTTATTCGCTTTATTTACGAATGCTTGAAGATGCCATAAAAGAGCTAAGTGGAACGGTTGAAGAAGAGGAAGTGCATGTCGATATTAAACTCACCATTGATGCCTACTTAAATGAAGAGCTGATTGAAGAAGATAGGTTAAGACTAGAGCTTTATCGCCGTCTTTCTCAATGTGAAACCACAGGTGAAGTCCACGAAATAGAGATAGAAATAGCCGATAGATTTGGAAAACTAGACACCATTTCACGCCAATTCATAGATGTGATGGTAATGAAAGTCTTAGCCAAACAAAAGCGTGTTTCTAAAGTTGCCAATGCAGGGGAAAAAGTCTTTATTGAGTTTGTAGATGAAACAAAAGAACGCCTGTTTCTAAAGGCAAATAGTAAAGATGATGATGATTTGATTGCTTGTGCGATGGCGTATTTAAAGGGGTAATCGTAATCTATTACTAAAATATTATGATATAATAGTACTCTAATACTATTAGGAGTACCTATGCTAGAAGAGCTTTTTCAATTAAGTCAAAATTATATTATGAATTATCAACAAGATTATGTTCGGTATTTTTTGAAAGAAGAGCAACTCTCAAATCGTTTTTCTATTATTTCTGGACAAAGAGGGATTGGTAAGACGACGGCTATTATTCAGTATATGCAAAAAAACTATGCCGATGTTTATACCCATAAAGCCCTTTATCTCCAAGCAGACCATTTTCTTTTGGGCAATCACGCTTTGTATGAAATAGCCGATGAATTTGTTAAAATGGGTGGGGAATTACTTTGTATTGATGAGATACACAAGTACCAAAATTGGTCAAAAGAGTTAAAAAGTATTAACGATACTTTTAGAGACTTAAAACTACTGGTTTCAGGAAGTTCAGCTTTAGAGATACATCGAGGAACACATGATTTAAGCAGAAGAGCTTTGGTTTACAAAATGAAAGGGATGAGTTTTCGTGAATTTCTTGAGCTAAAATTAAATATTGAATTAGCACATTTTAAACTTGAAACCATACTCAATGAACACCAAGCTTTGGCTCAACATATTGTAGAAACTTTGGCAAAGAAAAAGCATAAAGTTTTGGTTTTATTTAAAGAATATTTAGAAGTAGGGTATTATCCTTATTATTTTGAATACAACAATAAAGAGCAATTTTATTTGGCATTAGAGCAAAATATTCATACCACGATTGAGAGTGATTTGTTAGCTATTTATCCTTCTTTGACAGGGAATAGCATCAAAAAGTTAAAGTCTCTTTTAAAAGTCATTTCAGCCTCTGTGCCATTTGTTCCTGATATGAAGAAGTTAAAAGGCATTATTGGGGTAGGTGATGAACGCACCTTAAAGAACTATTTGAAATACCTTGAAGATGCAGGACTGATTAAAATGCTTATGAAAAGTTCAAAAGGTTTGGGGAGTTTAGAAAAACCTGAAAAGATTTATTTAGACAATAGTAATCTATTGTTTACTTCTAAAGCAAACATTGGCACAGTTAGAGAGACTTTTTTTATGAATCAACTGAGTAAAGAGCATGAACTCATTGCCTCTAAGAGAGGAGATTTTTTGGTAAATAACTCTTTGACTTTTGAGATAGGTGGTAAAAATAAGTCATTTAATCAACTCAAAAATATGGAAGATTCTTTTGTCGCTTCAGATGAGATAGAACGTGGTTTTGGAAACAGAATCCCTCTTTGGTTATTTGGGTTTTTATATTAAGATATAAGACTTCTTGACTATAATATTATGATTAAGTACGTCATAGGAGAGCAGTAATGAAAGAAAATAATATGGTGAATGACACCGTCTATGGTCACATACCTTATAGTAAATTTGAAGAGAAGTTATTAAAAAGTAAAATTGTTAATCGGCTTTTGTTTGTCTCTCAAAATGCTTTGGCATACTTTGCTTTTCCTTCTATTTCGACCAAACGTTACATTCACTCTTTGGGAACGATGCATGTCACTTCTCATATGTTTAAAAACTCTATGATTAACGCTAAATTCTCTACGCGTAAAAAGTTTTTAGAACAGAGCAAACAAGAGATAAATCAACTCATTAAAACGCATCATTTAAACATAAACTTAGAGAGCTTAGACATTTATGACAAGTCACTGTTAGGGTTTTCATTCTCCTTAGATAAAGAGTTTGAGGTAAGCTATTTGATTGTACTACAAGCTTTACGGCTTTGTGGCTTGTTACATGATGTTGGGCATCTTCCATTTTCGCACCAAACAGAGTTTGCCTTAAAGCGTCTGTATGATGTTATTCGCAAAGTAGAAGAACCCACAAAAAAGCAAAAAGAGTTTTTAAAGTTTTATAGAAAAACAACCTTAAATGGTACTTTGGTACTCCATGAGAGTATTGGAAATATTTATCTTGAAATACTTTTTGAATATGAACTTTTAGCATTGGAAGAGAAAAATCAAGAAGTAGTGAAGCTCTATTATCTGATTGTTAAAAACATTTTAGACAATGTCAAAACAGAAACATTTTCTTACGCTACTTTACATACTTATGTTGCGTCGGTTGTTGATGCAGACAGAATTGATTATGTTAATAGAGATTTATTAGCTTCTGGATACATTTCAAACTCAGCTGATTTTTTGAGGCTTACAAAAGAGGCAATTCTTATTGAAGATGAAGAGACGTTTAAACTTTCATTTATGTCTTCTGGTTTGGCAGACATTGAACACTTAATCGAGAGTCGTTTTAATCTCTATAAAAAGGTATTTAACACCCATAGTATTTCACGCCTTGATACACTTTTAGAAAAAGTCATTACTTATTTGTCTAAAGTCTATTTGTCCAAAAATGGTAAAGATAAAAAAATATATCAAAACATTGCGATGATGTGGCAGTTTTCTAAAGAGAAAAATCTTGAAAAAAAGTTAGATGTTATCTCTCAGCTTGATGAAAATTGGCTCATTACGCTTTTTAAAAAAGAGTATTTTAAGATTAAATATCAAAAGAGCATAAGTTATCAAGAACGCTACTATTTGGCTGCGTTTGAGGACATATTGTTTGGAAAAAATCTCTTTCAGACCAAATGGAAAAACCTCTCCTCGTTCTATAAGCTTTTAGACTTAAGCCAAGGTGAACGCTATCTGCTAAGAGAGAAGTTTGGTAAAGTCTCTGTTAAAAAAGAGAAACGTTTGGCAACGCTACTCAATCAGTTTATTGACAAACATAATAAAGATGAGCAGTTCTTTGCCTACTCTATTGTCTCCATGTCAATTGGCATAGATAAAAACTTTTTACTCTACGATGGGGAGAAGAGCATTAAGATAGGTGAAATCTCAACCCTTCGAAAACGGCTAATTACCTCTCGTTCAAATACTGTGCCATTTTATATTTTTTCAAATACTAAGAACTTAACCCCAGCGATGATACTGGAGTTAAAAGAAATTTTGTTTGAGGTATTTATCTAAAATATTATCTACCGTAACGTGCTTTTTTAATGGCTTGGGCTAACTGATGCACTGCCATAGCATAATGGTCTTTAGGGTTGTAACGTGTAATGGCTCTAAAGTTAGGTGTTCCCCACCAGAGTTCATCTCTATCGTATCGGCTAAGTTTAATGAGCGATACATTACCTTTGTAACCTGAAAAATTAGAACTTGGTCGCATTCCTAGTTGCATGAGGTAGCTTTGGGAATAATTGGTTTTAAATCCTGTGGCTAAACCATAAAATCTTCTTTTGTTGTAATAGGTTTTCATGGTAACAGGAACACGCATTTGCCATTTTCCTTTTCCCACAAAATAGTTGGCAATACTTCCTATGGCATCTGCTTTGTTAAACAAGTTTGTATGACCATCACCGTTAAAATCGACAGCATACTCTCTAAATGAACTTGGCATAAACTGTGCCAATCCAAAAGCTCCTGCATAAGAGCCTTTAATCTTTTGAGGATGTATTTTTTCATCTCTTAGCATTAGAACATAGTTTTCAAGTTCAGAGGTAAAAAAATTAGAACGTTTTTTGTACTCTAATGCCAATGTGGTAAGGGCATCAAGTATGGAGTGTTTTCCTGTGAAGCCTCCAAAGTTCGTTTCAACCCCTATAATTCCTACAATGTATTCAGGTGGAATGCCATATTGTTGATAGGCTTTGTTAAGATAGTAGGCATTTTCTTGCCAAAAAGCTAAGCCTTTGTTGATGCGTGAAGAGGTTAAAAAGTTTCCACGATACTTGTCCCATGAGCCAACACTGGTAGTTTTTGATTGTTTAGGTTTTGAAGTTTTATAAACATTGTATTTGTCTAAAGCGATGGTGTCTCTATGGACGGTGGAAAAAATTGCATTGAGTTCATATTGGTCATAGTGGTATTTTTGAGCAATATTAGCAATAATTTGTTTAAGTTTATAACTACTTGCATAAGTACCTTGAAGATAAGGACTTCGTTGAGGTATGTAAGCAGGTTCAATCGTGACAGGTTGTACTTGTGGTTGTTGTGGATAACTTGTCTGGGGATACGTGGTTTGAGGATAACTTGTCTGTGGTGTCGTCACAGTTGGCATAGGGTAAGTGGTGGCTAAAGGAATGGTACTTGAACCACTTGGTCTATTTGTTACTACTGCTGTTGCTGGTGCTGATACAGGTATGGTGTGCTTTTTAGGTTTTTTTGTTGGGACACACCCCGTAGCGAGAAGTAGTGCTAAAGGGAGAAGTATTGTTTTTTTATCTATCATCTTTAAATCCTTTTTACGTTAATTTTAACATAATTTTGTGTCAAGAGTTATCACATTACTATTTTTTACCTAAAATATGGTGTAAGAACATGATTTGTGCAAATATAGGAGCAAATATATTAAGCACAGGGATATAGTTAAAAAGTGATGCTGTCATGGCAATAAGATTAGATTTTTTTCTTTTGCTTTTTAAGACTTTTTTATCAGAAATAAAAAGACCACCCACATCATGTACCGTAGGGGCTTTTAGTAAGATTGACCAAACATAGAGCATGATGCCTTGACCAATAACAGGAATAAAAAAAGTGGGAAAGAGAATTAGATATAAAACAGCAAAAACAAGGCTAGAGGAGAGGGTAGAAGAGATAGACCCACCCAAACTAGGGCTACTAATGGCTTTAACCTGTGGGTAGTGTTTTTTAGCTAAGTTAATTAAAAGTCTCTCACTAAAAAGTGATGTTAAAATAGCAATGCTAATAATAATGAGCGTATAGCCTACAAAAGGAGCAGCCACATAGGCTACTGAATTTTGTAGCCACTCAAAGGGTATCCATGTTAAGTAAGAAGTTACAAAAGTAGAAAAGCTAGACCAAAAATAAGTCAGTAGTGTTACCCAAAGCACAATGCTCCCAATGCCAATTTTTAAAATAAATTTTAAAACCATAGGGCTAAAAATATCTTGTAAGCTTTTTTTGATGGTACTTGTCATGACGGTCGCTTACAAATAACTGTTTTTAAATTCAACATAACGGGTAGCTGAAGCGTAAAGTTCGGCGACCTCTTCCTCTGTTAATTCACGTACACGTTTAGCAGGACTCCCCATAATAAGGCTTCTTGGAGGAAAGACTTTGTTTTTGGTCACCAAAGAACTCGCTCCCACAATGGACTCTTTGCCAATGACAGCTCCATCTAAAATGGTAGCAGACATTCCAATAAGACACGCATCTTCAATGGTACAGCCATGAAGCATTACTCTGTGTCCTACGGTAACATCATTACCAATAACTGTTGGGTATCCATCGCTCATGTCCTCTTTTTTATGGTGGGTGACGTGTACCATACTTAGGTCTTGAATGTTGCTTCTGTCACCAATGGTAATGCTATGAACATCACCTCTCACCACACAGCCAAACCATACGGCTGAATCTTCACCCATTGTGGTTCGACCAATAACAGTTGCTCCCTCGGCTATCCATGCACCTTTTTTTAAAGTAGGTGTCCATTCTTTATATTTTACAATCATCTTTTAGTCCTTTAAAACTTTTTTTGCCAGTTGTGTCACATACTCAGGGGTCTCTTTTTGGCTTTTGTCATGTACTTTAGTTGTGTATTCTTCTAAAATTTCATGGTTGTTGATGGCTCTGTTTTCCCCTTGTTTGACCTGTTTGTATTCACCAGAACTTTTAAGTTTCCATGAGAGTTGGTTATCTTGGAGTTGTAGTGAAAGCAGTTGCCTAATTTTTTGTGCAAGTGCAGGTTCGGTAATGGGGGTCAAAATCTCAATACGGCGTATGAGATTTCTAGGCATCAAGTCAGCTGAAGAGATGTAACACTCATTTTTATCATGTTTAAAAAAGTAAACCCTTGGGTGTTCGAGGTATTTACCAATGATGGAGTAAACGCTAATGTTCTCACTTACATTTTTAATTCCTGGGCGTAAGGTACAGATTCCACGGATAATGAGTTTAATCTTAACCCCTGCCATAGAGGCTTTGTAGAGTGCTTGAATAATGTCTGAATCGACAAGCGAGTTGGCTTTAAGAACAATCTGCCCCTCTGCTTTAAAGCTTGTTTCATGCTCTATCATCTCAATGAGTTTAGGTTTAATATACTCAGGTGAAAGGGTAAGTGTGTCGAGTTTACTGTGGTCTGAAAAACCTGTAATAAAGTGAAAAAATTTCGTTACATCTCTGTTAAAGTCTGCTTTACATGTAAAAAAAGAGAAATCAGTATAAATCCGTGAAGTAGCAGGATTATAGTTTCCTGTTCCTAAATGTACATAGGCTTGAAGCTTTTTCTCTTTTCTTTTGGTCACTTGTGCCACTTTGGCATGAACTTTTAAGCCTTTAATACCATAGATAACATGCGCTCCTGCTTCCTCTAAGGCTTTTGCCCAATGCAGGTTATTCTCTTCATCAAATCGTGCTTTAAGTTCAAGTAAAACGGTCACTTGTTTCCCTGCTTTAGAGGCTTTGATGAGGGCTTTAACAATGGGAGAATTTTTCCCCACACGATAGAGGGTCATTCGTATGGAAAGGGTGTCGGGGTCTTTGGCTGATTCTTGAATGAACCGTACCACAGGGTCAAAACTCTCATAAGGGTGGTAGAGTAATATATCTTGTTTCTCTATGGCTTTAAAAAGATTTTTGTTTTCAGCTAAGGGGGGTAAAATTTTAGGACTATACATCGGTAAGGTCAAATGTGCCAAGGCAGGTTGGGTCACAACTTCCCAAAGTGTGCCGAGATTTAAAGGAATATCATAGTTGTAGATGTCAAGTTCATCAAGCTCTAGGTGGGTGGTTAAAAATTTAAGTAAGCTCTCATCAACGCCCTCTTTGAGTTCAAGGCGAATGAGCATTCCTCTGTTTCGTGAGCGTAATCCCTCTTCCATAATCTCTAAAAAATCATCAGCCTCTTCCTCTTCAATCTCCAAATCAGCATTACGTGTAACCCTAAAAGGCGTGGAAGCGAGTTTTTTAAGTCCACCAAAAAGTTCACTTGAGAAGTGATCAACCACCGATTCAATGGGAACAAAACAGTGGTTTACTTGTAAAAATCGAGGTAAAATTCTAGGAATACGAATAAGCCCATGTTTAACATTTCCCTCTTTGTCTTCCATTTTCAGTGCCAAAGCAAAGCTAAGGTTATTGAGGTGAGGAAAAGGGTGCTTGGCATCAATCGCAATGGGCATAATAACAGGGTAAATTTGCTCAAAAAACTCATGCCCTACCTTTTCTTGTTCACTAGAGGAGAGTTCTTCAAAGGATTTTATGAACACCTTATGCTCTTTTAAATCATTCATAATGGTTTCAAAAGTAGATTCTACACTCTTTTGCTCTTTATGAATGGTCTTATGAATGCTTTTAAGTTGTTGGGCAGGGGTGAGCTTGTCAATGGCTGTTTCTTGTATGCGTGCTTTAAAAAGTCGTTTTAGTCCTGCAACGCGTATCATGTAAAACTCATCTAAATTTGTGCCATAAATGGCTAAAAATTTTAGCCGTTCAAGTGGTGGCAATACTTTGCGTTTAGCTTGTGCTAAAACGCGTGAGTTAAACTTAAGCCATGAAAGTTCACGGTTAAAGTAGAGGTCAGGGGAGGTTAAGTTTATGCTCATTGAGTTCCTTAAATATTTTTTTGAATTATAGCATAGACGGTGCAATGAATTGACACCCTACGGTTTGATATGTTAAAAATGTTTGGTAGGGTGCATTTTAATGCACCAATTATAATTTAAATATTTTTAACCGTAGGGTGTC
>JALSQB010000134.1 GCA_026985655.1 Campylobacteraceae bacterium
TATAATAGCCAAATAAAACTTTTTAAATAATAAGGATTTAAATGAATAAAATAGTAACTACTTCACTCATATTAACACTACCATTGCTGGTTGTCGCCAAAAAACCAAAAGTTTACGAAACAGCTGTTTTAGAGTGTCCAGCTTACAATAACATGAAGCAGACACAAAACAGTAATGACATACAGCTCAAAGTGGGTGAAAAATATCGTGTTTTACAGAAAAACAAAGGCTTGGTTTTAACACTTATTGAGGGGCAGAGAATTGCTCAACGTTGGGTCAAAGAGGTTTGTTTGTCTGATGGAAAATCAAAATTAACGCCATCAAAAGAGGAAATTAAAGAGCCTAAAAAAAGTACTACTTTTGCATCACGTTTGGCTTCTAACAATAAGCCACCCAAAGAGACCAGCTCTACTATGACCTCTAAAAGCACTTCAAAACAAAATCTCTTAGCCCTCTCATGGCAAAATGCTTTTTGTCAAACACACCAATACAAAAAAGAGTGTAAACATATGAGTGCTAAAGATTTTGGTGCTTTTGAGTTTGTGCTTCATGGACTTTGGCCACAACCTAGAAACAATGCTTACTGTAATGTGAGTAAAAAACAAGTGGGTATGGACAAAAACAAACAGTGGAATAGACTTGATAAATTGGATTTAACAGACGATACGCGAACAAAACTCTCTAAGCTCATGCCAGGTTATGGTTCAAACTTACATAAACACGAGTGGGTTAAACATGGAAGCTGTTATGGTACATCAGCCGATGCGTACTATAATGATGCGATGAACCTTTTAACCCAAGTTAATGACTCAAAAGTACAACAATACTTTAAACAAAACATTGGACGACAAGTTAAATTAGACGATATTCGTAAAGTGTTTGACAAAGCGTTTGGAGCAGGTGCAGGAAAACATGTGACAATGAACTGTCAAAAAGGTTTGGTAACTGAACTTTGGTTACATCTAGGTAATGGAAGTTCAGAGCTAAAAGAGTTGTTTAAAAGTGGAGAACGACCAAGAAGCAGATGTCATAAAGGTCGTATTGATGCTGTTGGGTTTTAATCCTTTTGCGTGGCAAGAATGGTTTTAAGATAACTATTCTGATAGAGATAAGGGTGAAATTTACCCCTAAATCTCTCTTTGTCATAATTTAAATCTTCTAAAACTTCTAAAATATTTTGAGCTTCAACAATGTTAGTTAATGTAAAATCTCCTGCTTCATCAAATGCCACCGTCACTTCAGTAGGGTGGGTAAAGAGGTTGTGTTTCATGCCTAAAATTTCTTGATATGCTCCTGTTAAGAAAAAGGCTAAAAAATACTCCTCTTCATTGACATTGACATCATGCAGATACAAAGGCGTGTCATCTTCAAATGGAATCTCTCCATCTGAATCACAAGTTATGTCCCAAAGTGTTGCAGGATTGGTTGCTTTAACATCTAACTTATCAATAGGCATAACAGGGAAATGTTGTTTTAATCCCCAAAAGTCAGCCAATGATTGAAACGCAGAAAAATTGACCAAATAACGCTCTTGAATCTTGTTTTGAAGTGTTTGTAACTCTTGTGAACCATCGCTTAAAAGCAGAAGCGATTTTTTAATAATTAAATTGACTAAGATTTCAGCATTAGAACGGTCTTCAAGGTCAATGTAGCCCAAATCAAAAAGTGTTAAGAGGCTTTCCATGTGGTCAAGGGCATCGTGTAAGTATTCTCTAGCATTGGTACGGTTAAGGTCTTTCCATAAAGCATCAAGCTCTTCTATGAGTGGGGGGTTATGCTCTTTGAGTCGTAGCGATTTCTCTTGATAATCTTGTGAAAAAAGCTCTAGTACAGGAGCAATAAGTACGGCGTGAGATGCAGCAATAAAGCGACCCGATTCGGTAAAAATATCAGGCTCTTCAATGCCTTTGTTTTTGGCAATCTCTTTAATGAGAAAAACCACATCATTAGCAAATTCACTAAGGGCATAGTTAATCTCTTTGGCATGAGGATACTGCCCATACTCCACAGCCAAACCCCCACCAATATTGAGTGCAGACAAGGCAAAAGCCCCACGGTTTTTTAAATCGGCATAGATATTTCCTGCTTCACGCAGTGCTTTTTTGAGTGGGTTAATGTCGGACATTTGTGAGCCAATATGAAAATGTACCATCCATAAGTGAGCAAGTAGATTGTTTTTCTCTAAAAGCTCATAAGCTTCTAAGAGTTCAGTAGAAGTTAGACCAAACTTAGAAGAGTAGCCCCCACTTTTTGCCCAAATACCAATGCCCGAACTATGTAGCCGAATGCGTACACCAATTTTAGGCATTATTGCTTCTTTTTTCTCTTTTTTAACTTCAATAATGGTTTGTAACTCGCCTAAGCCCTCAATGGTAATGGTCAAGTTGTGACCCATGGAAACTGCCATAAAACACAGAGAAATCATATCTTTGTCTTTAAACCCATTAACCGTAATGGGTGCACCTAAAGGGGTATGGGTTATCGCAATAATGAGTTCAGCTTTACTACCTGCTTCTAAACCATAGTTGTAGCCTTTTGAGACCTCGATGAGTGCAGTAACAAAGTTGGGGAATTGGTTTACCTTAAGAGGAAAAACAGCTTGAAATT
>JALSQB010000135.1 GCA_026985655.1 Campylobacteraceae bacterium
TTTCAGCATTTAATAAAAGGTCTTTAAGACTCTTTAGATTTAATATACTCTTTTATAAGCAAAAGAGCTTCATCTTTTAATGCTAATTTCTTTCTTTTTATCTCTGCCAATTCGGCATCGCTAAGTGCTAATCTGCCTTCATCTACATCTTTAGCTTTTTGATCTAATTCGTTATGTAGTTCAAAAATTTTAGCAAATCTATTATTGCTAACCTTTAGTTCACTTATCTCTTCTCTATATTCATGAAACATATTATCTCCTTTTTTAATATCCTATCTCTACAACATTTTCAGAGCTTTTTTTGCTCTTAGTTGTAATTGTATCTTTTTTATTGGGTTTTACTGTGTGCTTTTTCGTATGTTTAGCTTTTTTCTTGCTACTTTTATGTTTTATACTTGTCTTACTTGGTGCAGACTTTGCATAATTTTTGAGCATAGCTCTGTCATATCCATAAACATCATCTCTAAAGTGTAAATATCCATAATTGTCAACATATGCAGTAAAGTAAGTAATATCAACAGGAATTTTTCTTCTTAAGCCTATTGCTTTGTTGTCATCTGTTCCTAACCTTTTCATAATACTATTTACATGCAAATTACTGTTGTATAAAGATAATGCTTCAAGCAATTCTCTAGGTTTTTGAATTCTCATGCAACCATGGCTAAATGCTCTTTTTGTTTTAAAAAATTTGTATTTACCTGGAGTGTCATGTATATAAACCGAATACTTGTTTGGAAATAAAAACTTAATCTTGCCAAGTGCGTTTTTCACTCCTGGACTTTGCATAAAGTGGTATGGTATTGGTTTTTTATTTTTGTAATACTTTCTCCAATTTACAGTAGCAGGATCAATCTTTTTCGAGTTAGGACCCCAACCATTATATAAAAATTTGTGCTGTCTCTCATAGTGATGTGGGTCTTTTAAAAGGTGCTTAATCATTTCATTTTTAACAATACTCTCAGGAATTCTCCAATACGGATTTACAACAACAGTTGTCATAACATTTGAAAAAACTGGAGTTGGATGGGTTGGCCTACCTGTAATTACCCTCATGGTAGTAACTAATTCATTGCCATCATACAAATAGAGTCTAAATGAAGGTATATTCAATTCAATTCTGACTTGCCCTTCTTTTCTATTACTCCATTTTATTCTGTCTAAATTTAATCTCATCTTACGAACATAATATCTAGGACTTCTATTAAATTCTAATCTTGCTCTTTTCCCAATTGTGGATGTTGGCTTCATTCCGTGTCTGATTTTAAATCTCTTTACAGCCTTAGCCATACAACTATCATAAACAGTTGAATCCATACTTTGAGTGCAGCCTTTTAAGTCACCCTCTACTTGCAATCGTTTTCTAATGATAGGCACAGCTGGACTTGAACTACCAACATTTAAAGTTCCAATTTTACCGACTGTCTTCCAATTTGTATGTAAAAATTTAACTAAGTCACTTTTTAAAGCTTTATATCTAAATCTATGAGGTTCAACTTTATTAAATATACCATTAAAGCTATTAGACAAAATAGCATTTTCAAGTATTTTAGCACTAGAATATGGAGGTGTCTTAGTTTCATATCCCACTTGATAATCATACTTTTTTCTTAAAGAAGCAATATGGTCTTTAAAGGCACTCCAATTAATCTCTCCTTTTACAAGATAATCCATATATTGCTTATAAAGTCTAGTTAATTTTAATTCTAAAGAGGAGTCATATTTACCACTTTTTACACTACTTGATACACTTTTATATAATTTATAAAATGGCAAATCAGGAGCAACTGTTTTATCTGATTTTATCTGATTAAGTAACTCTTTCCCCAAAGGTGACAAAGAATTGCCTTCTATCCATATAGCTTGATAAGAGTTATTTGAATAAACATTTCTAACAAATTTAGATTTATAACTATTAATATCTTTTCTTAAATTATCTTGAGATACATTAGCATTTAATACCGAGCTAACAGCTACAGATAAAAACAGAGCACACTTTAAACCTCTTTTTTTCATACACTTCCCTTTAAAAATTTTTAATTCTATTATACAACTTTTTATATTTTATATTATTTAATCTTTATTACAATTTGGTTACGAATAGCTATAGTTCACTTAAATGCATTATTATAGTGTTAAGAACTAAAGTTAATATATTCGCCTACCCCACATAAATCTTTGTGCATAGAAAGGTTTTCTTAAGCTAGTGATTGTAACCCTATGTTTTGCACTACTAGCATGTATAAATAAGTGGTTTCCAATATACATACCAACATGATTTACATAACCTCTTCTGCGTCGTGATGTATCAAAAAATATCAAATCGGCAGGTCTTAGATTTCTCCTACTCACATATACACCATAATATGCCTGTCTTCTTGAGACTCTAGGAATTACTCTACCCTTTGCATGACGCATAACATATTGTGTAAATCCTGAACAATCAAATGCTCTACCACTGGTAGCACCCCAGACATAAGGTGTTCCCAAGAATCGTTCTGCATATTTAACAACTTTATTATTACTTGTAGAAGTTGGGTGTGTTTCACTAAATTTTGCTAGTGTTCCACTAAGTCTCTTTTTCCTCT
>JALSQB010000136.1 GCA_026985655.1 Campylobacteraceae bacterium
TGCGATTAAAGCCTTAGAATCAGTTGTGTATAATGGTGAGAATATATCATTAAACAAAATAAAAAGTTCATTAAGGGGATAGATGTCACAAGGAACAATGAGTGTAAGCTCGCTAAACACTAAAATAAAATCGCTATTAGAGACAACATTTATGCATATTTTAGTGGAGGGAGAAGTAAGCTCTGTAACCTACCATAACTCTGGACATGTCTATTTCTCCATCAAAGACCAAGAGTCAAGCCTTAAGTGTGTGATGTTTCGCTCCAATGCTTCACGCATGAAGTTTCGTTTAGAACGTGGACAACATGTGGTGGTTAATGGCTCAATAAGTGTTTATACTCCTCGTGGAGAGTACCAACTTATGACCCTTAGCATTGAGCCTTTTGGACAAGGGGCATTAGCTTTAGCGTATGAACAGCTTAAAGAGAAGTTGCAAAAAAAAGGTTACTTTGACCCTAGTCACAAAAAACCCCAACCAAAATACATCAAAAAAATAGCTTTGGTCACAGCTTCTAAAAGTGCTGCCCTGCAAGATATGCTTAAGATTATTGAGAAGCGTTGGCGACTGCTTGAAGTGGTGGTGATAGATACCTTAGTACAAGGAGAGATGGCTTCTGCTCAAATAGCTGAAGCTTTGGCGTATGCCGATACTTTGGGGTGTGACGCGATTGTTGTGGGTCGTGGTGGAGGAAGTAAAGAAGACCTTTGGGCATTTAACGAAGAGGTGTTAGCTGATGCAATATTTAATCTTAAAACCTTTGTGGTTTCTGCAGTAGGGCATGAAGTTGATGTACAAATAAGTGATTTTGTAGCCGATTTACGAAGCCCCACACCCTCGGCTGCTATGGAGATGATATTGCCTGACCAAAATGAGATACTCTACACATTAAGTGAGATGCAAGAGCGTTATGGTCGTATAATACAACAGCTTCTTGGAAATAAAGCACAAAAATTAAAAGCTTTTGAGCAAGAGTTTGCACGGCACTCTGTTTCACGTAAAATAGCTAGCATTGAAAAAGAGTTTACAAATTTAGACGATGAGTTTAAACGTGTGATGGGGTATCAAATGAGGCAATATATGAACAAAGTTCAGCCTTTAGAGGGGGAGTTAAAAGAAAAATTAGCGTATGCTTTGCAACTAAGGGTTACGCAATTAAAAAACCTTGAAGAACAGTTTAAACTCTCTAACCCTAAAAAAAGACAAAAAGAGGGTTGGGCAGAGGTTACAATGGCTGGAAAACGCGTTGATTTATCATCAATTAATAAAGATGATAAGTTTGTAATGACTGACACTAAGACGAAGTTAGAAGTCTTGTGTCTAAATAAAAAAGAGATATAAAGTGAAAAAAATAATGGATAATTTGTTTTGGGTAGTACTGGTAGTTTTAGGAATTTATGTGTTGTATTCAAAAGGTTTCATTGGAGCAAGTTTTGAATCGGTTTCAGCTAAAGTGGCTTATGAGATGATAGAAAAAGATGATAGTAATTTAACCATTTTAGATGTTAGAACACCTGAAGAGTTTAAATCTGATGGTCATCTTGTAGGGGCAAAACTTATTCCTGTTAATCAGTTGGCAAGCCATTTAAATATGTTAGATAAATCTAAAACGATTTTAGTCTATTGTCGAAGTGGTAGCCGTTCAGTTTACGCTTCACGTATGTTAGAAAAGAATGGTTTTACGCCTCTTAACATGAGTGGAGGCATTAACGCTTGGAAATCTGAAAAGTTACCCGTAAAGTAAAGGATTTTTGATGGAAAAAGTGACCTTGCGAGAATATGCAAAACGTCATAAACTAAGTTATTTTAATGTCATGAAAATGGCAAAAAATGGCGATGTAAAGAGTGTGGTAGAAGTCGAAGAGGGCAAAGAGATTACTTATGTTCTCATAGATGAGGAACAAGAGAAAAAAGTGAGTGAAAATATTATTGAGAGTTCTGCAAAAACTTTGACTCTAGCAGAAGAAAACAAGCTCTTAAAACAGGAGATAATCCGTCTAAAAGAGGCACTTGAAAAGTGTAATAAACGGACAATTTTAGCTTAAAGTTTAGACTAAGATTTTGGCTAATTTTTGATACTCTTTACACTCTGTTATGAGGTCAATATGCTGACCTCTACAGATAATCTCTCCCTTTTTAAACACCAAAATAGCATCAGCTTTTTCAATGGTACTTAAGCGATGTGCTACGGTAATGGTCATCATTTCATGTTTTAGGGCTTCAAGGGCTTTTTGAATGAGGGCTTCACTTTTGTTGTCAAGTGCTGAGGTAGCTTCATCTAATATTAGAATATCAGGCTCTTTATAGATGGCTCTAGCCAAAGCAATGCGTTGTCTTTGCCCACCTGAGAGGTTGTTTCCATTTTCACTTAGCACGGTTTCTATGCCATTTTCTAATTCTTCAATAAACTCCAAGGCGTGGGCTTTGGCTAAGGCTTCTTTAACTTTAATCGCATTAAATGTTTGACCATAGGCTACATTTTGAGCAATGGTATCATTAAAAATGTAAATACGTTGAGTGACATAAGCTACTTTTTGATGCAAAGATTCTAAGCTTAAATCTTTTAAATTATATTT
>JALSQB010000137.1 GCA_026985655.1 Campylobacteraceae bacterium
TTACGCTTTTGAAGCCAAAGAGCCTAGAGACATTGTTCAGTATAAATAGACTATAATAGACGACAAATTAACACAAAGGATTTATGATGCCAGCAGATAATATTATTCACTATATTCTTTATGGAGTCATCATTATAGGAACTATTTGGATTTTGAAATCACCTAAAGATGATGATGAAAAAGAGGATAAGCAAGAGGATAAAAAATAAATTTTTATCTATTATACAAAATATGTTATAATCTTTTCAATTGATTGAAAGGATTTAATGTATGGAACGGCTCATTAAGTTATCTAATCTTTATTTTTCTCTACCTACACCTAATTTTAAACGCTACCTTTTTTCTCAAATAGATTTTCAATCAAAATTGATTGGGATTTTAGGTCAAAGAGGTGTAGGAAAGACCACGCTTATACGACAAATTGCACAGCAGTATGATTTATCTTCTTCAAAAATGCTTTACATTACAGCTGACAATATAAAAAAATCACTCTCCGATATTGCCATTGAATTTTCTGCCTTTGGGGGAGAACTATTGATTATTGATGAAATTCATAAAGCACCTAATTTTGCTTTAGAGTTAAAAACCATTTATGATTTTGTAGAGATAAAAGTCATATTTTCAGGTTCTTCTGCCTTAGAATTAGAGAACTCAAAGGTTGATTTAAGCCGTAGAGCTTTATTTTATGAGTTGGGTTCATTGTCATTTAGAGAATTTTTAGCGATTAAATTTGACATAGCATTAGAAGTTTTTACCTTAGAAAATATTTTAGAAAATCATCAAGATATTGCTTTGTCCATAACCAAACAATTTAAACCTTTAGAGTATTTTTCTTATTACAAAACTTATGGAGCTTATCCCTTTTTTACAGAGGGTGAATTAGGGTACAATTTACGATTAAATGAGATAATGAACATTATCTTAGACTCCGAAGTTGCCACCATTTACAATGTAGATAGCGACAAGATAAATACCATAAGAAAGCTTCTTCATCTACTTTGTTCCTCTGTTCCTATGGAGCTTAACATTCAAAATTTGGCTAAAAGTGCAGGGCTAAGTCGTAATACGCTCTATTCTTATTTGTATTATCTTAAAAAAGCTAATCTCATTGAGATTATTGGTGGGAACTTTAAAAACAAAAAATTGCTTAATAAACCTGATAAAATCTATTTGGACAACATAAACTTATATAATATTTTATGTTCAGACCATAGCAGTGGTAGTTTAAGAGAGAGTTTTTTTGTTTCGCAAATAAAAGTCAATCACGATGTAAAATATTCAAATATTGGAGATTTTAAGATAGATGATAGATATATTTTTGAAGTAGGTGGTAAAAATAAGAGTTTTAAACAGATAAAAAATATAGAAAACTCTTTTGTAGTGGCTGATGATATGGAAGTTGGCTTTGGAAATAAGATTCCTCTTTGGTTGTTTGGGTTGAGTTATTGATTTAAATAATTTTAAATTTAGGTCTTTCCCAAATTTTAAGAGATAAACTCTTGGAGTTTGACTTGGAGAGTTCTTTATCTTTAGCCTTTAATCCTATTTTGCTATAATCACGTTAATAATTTAATAAAATAAAGAGAAAATATGTTTGATACCCTAACCGACAGTTTTAAAGGTGCGATTGATAAAATTCGTTTTTACGATGATGATAAAGCCCTTAAAAAAGCACTTGTAGAACTTAAAAAATCTTTGCTTAAAGCCGATGTTCACCATAAAGTTGTGAAAGAACTTTTGACTAATGTTGAAAAAGAGGTCAAGGGAAATGTGGGAAAAGAGAGCTTTTTAAAAGCCTTGCAAGATGATTTAACACGTATTTTGACAGCTAAGGGAAACCAAGGGTTTGTCTTTGCGTCTAAGCCACCAACAGTGGTTTTAATGATTGGGCTTCAAGGTTCGGGTAAAACAACGACTACGGGTAAATTGGCTTACTTTTTAAAAGAGCAGAAAAAGAAAAAAGTTTTAATTGCAGCTGCCGATTTACAACGTTTGGCTGCTGTGGAGCAACTGAAACAAATTTGTGAGCAGATTGATGTGACTTTGGTTGCTGATGAGAAAAAAACACCTCAAGAGATAGTCAAAGAGGCGTTAGCCAAAGGTGAAAAAGAGCTTTACGATGTGGTCTTAATTGATACTGCTGGACGTTTGGCCATTGATGATGAGCTAATGGAAGAGTTGGCTTCAGTACAAAAAATCGCCCAACCCGATGAGCTTTTTTATGTGGCAGATGCCATGACAGGTATGGACGCAGTTCGTACGGCTCAAACTTTTAAAGAGAAAATTGGGATTACAGGGGTAGTTTTAAGTAAATTTGATGGAGACTCCAAAGGGGGAGTTGCTATGGGTATTGCCCATCAAGTGGGTGTTCCATTACGTTTCATTGGGGCAGGGGAGAAGATGCCTGACCTTGAACAGTTTATTCCTGAACGTGTGGTTTCTCGTCTTATGGGGGCTGGAGATTTAGAATCTTTGGCTGAAAGAACGGCGAACATTATTGATGAAAAACAAGCCAAACAACTCTCTAAAAAGATTAAAAAAGGGAAGTTTAACTTTAATGACTTTTTAGAGCAGATGGAGTCGATGAAAAAATTGGGTTCCATGAAATCTATTATGGGCATGATTCCAGGTATGGGTGCAATGGCAAAACAGATTGGAGATATGGATTTAGAGAACTCTGAAGAGATGAAGCAGATAAGAGCTTTAATCTCCTCGATGACCCCTAAAGAGCGTGAAAATCCAGAGTTGTTAAACAATACACGGAAAAGAAGACTCGCCGCTGGTGCTGGAATGTCTCAAATGCATGTAAATCGTGTTTTAAAGCAGTTTAAAAATGCAGGGAAAATGGCAAAACAGCTCTCTGGAAAAGGGGGCATGAAACAGATGCAAGATATGATGAAACAAGCACAAGGTGGGGGAATTCCACGATAGTGCTTATTTCAAGTTTTATCTAATGAAACATTAGGTAAAATTCGCTTTTTATAGCGTTGATGAGTGTTCTCTCATTAAGAACAGTTGTCAGTGCTACTATGGTAGTTGTTTTCAGCAGACAACTCACGTGAGCAATCACGTTTTGGATTAGTTACCCACTTGCTGAAATATTATAGTAAAATTCAAGGATAGATATGACAACAATTAGACTTACAAGAATGGGTAGAAAAAAAATGCCATTTTACAGAATCGTAGTAACAGACAGCAGAAAAAGAAGAGATGGTGGTTGGATTGAATCAATTGGTCACTACAATCCAATGATTAAAGAAGATAACTTAACTGTTGATTCTGAAAGATTGGATTACTGGATTGGTGTTGGTGCTCAAATGAGTGACAGAGTTAAAAAAATCACAGGTAAATAGTCAGTATGGTTACAGATTTCGTTGCTGAATATGCCAAATTGTTAGTGAGTCACCCAGAAGATATTGCCGTTTCGGTAAAAAACTTGGAAGAGAACTACAATGAAATTACCATCGTTGCCAATTCGGATGATGTTGGTAAACTTATTGGTAAAGAGGGACGAATGATTAACTCAATTAAGACGGTTATCTCTGGTTGTAAAGCCAAAGGTGGTTCTAACTACCGTGTTAATGTTGAAGCAAAATAGTTTTAATGTCAGATAAAAAACGTTTTTTTATTGCCCAAGTAGGGAAAACCCATGGGCTATATGGTGACTTAAAACTCCATATACATACTGATTTTCCAGAACAGTTTCAAGAGGGTTATACTTTTGAAACTTCATCAGGACAGTTAGAGATTTTAAAAATCAATCTTGAGCGTGGGATTGTCTGTTTTAAAGGGTATGAAGGAATTGATTATGCTAAAAAGCTAACCAATACTAAGATTTATGCCTCTTTAGAAGAGACCAAAGAACGATGTAAACTAAAAGAGGGTGAACACTTTTGGTTTGAGATTGAGCGTTGTGATGTTGAAGAAGATGGCGTGAAGCTTGGTAAAATTTCGGAGATGCAACGTTTGGCTGAAGTGAACTATATGTTCATTGAGACAGATGAAGCTTTGGTCAAAGAGGGTTTTGCAAGTACATTTTTAGTGCCATATATTGAGAGATATGTGCTTAAAACTGATGTTGAGAAACAATTGGTTCTAACTAAAGATGCTAAAGAAATTTTAGAAGCCTCGTAGATTTTGATGAAATTTAGTTTTATGACACTTTTCCCTCAAATTGTTGAGGGCTATTTTTCTGATTCTATTTTGTCTAGGGCAATAGAATCTAAGTTAATGTCGGTTGATTTTTATAATCCTCGTGATTATACTAATAACAAACATATGAAAGTAGATGAACCCATCATAGGAGGAGGAGCAGGAATGTTAATGACCCCTCAGCCTCTTTTTGACACAATTAAGGCAATTAGAGAGAAATCCTCTGAAGCCTATGTGATTGTGGCAACCCCTGTGGGAAAACCTTTTAAACAAAATGATGCAAAACGATTGGCTTCAAAAGAGCATATTGTTTTTGTATCGGGGCGTTATGAAGGTTTAGATGAACGTTTTATTGAAGAAGCAGATGAACTATTTTCTGTTGGAGATTTCATTTTAACAGGAGGCGAATTGCCTTCGTTAATGATGTGTGATGCGATTGCTAGAAATGTAGAAGGTGTTTTGGGAAATTCAGACTCTTTAAGTGTTGAGAGTTTTGAAGAGAATTTACTTGAAGCCCCTTCTTTTTCTAAGCCAAAAGTCTATAATGATATTGGAGTTCCTCAAGAGTTTTTAAAGGGAAATCACGGTAAAATTTCGGACTTAAAAAGTGCTATGGCTAAATGTAAAACAAAATACTTTAGACCAGCTATGCACCAAAAGCTCAAATGAGCAATGAATTTATAAGGTAAAATGATGAGAAATAAATATATTGAAAGCTTTGAACAAGCACAATTAGAAAACAAATCTGTTCCAGAATTTAGAGCAGGAGATACAGTAAGAATTCACGTAAACATTAAAGAGGGTGAAAAAACAAGAGTTCAAGTTTTTGAAGGTCTTTGTATTGCACTTAGAGGTCAAGGTACAGGACGTACAATGATGATTAGAAAAATTGGGGCTAACTCTGTTGGTGTTGAAAGAATTTTCCCAATTTACTCTGACTCAATTGAACAAATTGAAGTACTTAGACGTGGTAGAGTTAGACGTGCTAAACTTTTCTACCTTAGAGCATTAAAAGGTAAAAAAGCTAGAATTAAAGAGCTTAGAAGAAAATAATCTTCTCTTTTCTCAAACTCCTTATGAGAGGTTTCAACCTCTCATTCCTCTTTTTAACTTCCACATGATTACATTTACAATTTTTTGTTATAATTCCTCTATTAATTTATAAGGATTTTTAGTGAATTTTTTAGAAAAAATTTTTGGGCGTTTACTCCTAGTTTTACAGTTTATATTAGTCTTTCTTTTTATACTTTTTGAAGAGATAATTTGGGAAGGTATTGCTAAACCTATTTATGAGAAGATTGAATCTTTACATATTACTAAAAAGCTTGAAGAAAAAATTCAACATACCTCACGTTATATTATTTTAGCTGTTTTTACTACTTTACTTTTAGGGGTTGAAGGAGCAGGAATTTTGGCAGGAATCTTGTTTATGCAAGGTCATATTCTTTTTGGTTTGATGCTTTATATTTTTAAAATACCTATTGCTGCTTTTGTCTTTTGGTTGTTCAAAGCCTCTAAAGAAAAACTACTTAGTTTTGCTTGGTTTGCTTGGTCTTATGAAAAAGTGATGCTTGGATTTGAGTGGTTAAAAGAACGAGAATCATACAAAGAGGTGATGGCTTATATGGCGACCATTAAAGCCACAATAAAAGCCAAATGGAAATCATTTAAAGAGAAATATTTTAAAGAAGAGGGTGGCTTTATGAAAGAGCTGAAAGCATTTTATGCTTATGTGAAAAATTTTAAGAAAAATATGAAAACTAAAGAAGAAGCAAAAACTAAAGAAGAAGTGAAAAATGACTAAATATGTTTTATTTGATACCGAGACAACAGGAAATCAATCTGAAGATAGAATTATTCAAGTTGGTGCTATGGTCGTTGGAGCTAAAGGTGAGGTAGAAGTTTATGATGAATTATGTTCTGCACCCCTTGCCATAAAAACTGAAGCCATGGAAGTGCATAACATTACGCCTGACGTGATTGAGGGAAAAGCCCCTTTTACGGCAACTAAATTTTGGAATGATTTGTCTGCACTTAACAATGAAGATAATTATTTGATTGCTCATAATATTGCTTTTGATTTAGGCATGTTAGAAAAAGAGGGTTTTAAGAACTCTATGAAACTCATTGATACCCTACGTTGTTCTAAACATCTTTTTCCTGATTCTGATTATCATCGTTTACAGTATTTTAGGTATTCATTAGAACTGTATAAAAAAGAGCAAGCAGAGGCTAGTAAACATAATATTGTTATTAAAGCCCATGATGCCATTGGTGATGTACTGGTGATGAAGCTTTTACTTTCTGAATTGGTAGCTAAAGTCAAAGTTCAATATGCTGGCATTAATCCAATGGTTAAATTAGAAGAGCTGACAAACACACCTGTTATGATGAAAAGCTTTAAATTTGGAAAATATAAAGGCGAAGAGATAGCTGACATTGCACGAAGTGATGCAGGTTATATTAAATGGATGTTAAAGTCTTTAGAATTAGATGAAGATATGAAATATACTTTAGAGAGAACCTTAGAAAATGTATAAATAACTTCTACAATGTTCTATTGATTTAGGAGAAAAAAATATTGAGTAGAAGTTATTTTCACTGTATGAAGAGAGTTCTTAAAAACAGGAAGAAAAGCCTATATCTCTCTCATAAGGAAAGTATAGGATAATTTTGTGGGGAGATTGTGTAGTTATATAATCACATTTCATTTTAGGCATTTTGATGTTTATGATAAAATTCCATAGGAATGAGTGCTAATGTTCCCACAATAGCACCAATAAGTAACTCTCCTAAGATAGAAGGCATACCTGCAACTAATTCATGAATAGCGTGAATATTATGAACAAATATCCCCCCAGCAACCAACAACATAGCAATGGTTCCAATAACCGTTAAGGCACGGATAATCTTCGGTAAAGAACGAATTAGCATATCACCAAACTTATGCAGTAAGGATTGAGAATCCTTACTCATAGATACAATTTTATAACCAAAATCATCTATACGTACAAGTAGGGCAACTAAACCATACACAGCCACAGTAGCAAGAAAAGCAATAAGCGTTACTACGCCAACTTGTACTAAAAATTCATGGCTACTGACTGTACTTAAAGCAATAATCACTATTTCAATAGAGAGAATAAAGTCTGTACGAATGGCAGATTTTACTTTAACTTTTTCATAAGCGAGTAACTCTTCTTTAGTTTTTTCAATCTTATTGGTAGTGTTTTTACTTGTTTGATTTTTATGATAAAGATACTCATAGATTTTTTCCATTCCTTCATAGGCTAAGTAGATGCCACCTAAAATAAGTATGGGAGCAATGAGAAATGGAGCAAAAGCAGAGAGTAAAAAAGCCAAAGGTAAAATGATGAGTTTATTGATAATAGAGCCTTTAAAGATAGCCCAGATAACAGGTAACTCACGAGATGCTAAAAAACCTGAAGCTTGTTCGGCAGCTACGGCTAGGTCATCACCTAAAATACCCGCTGTTTTTTTGGTAGCGACTTGACTCATGGTTGCCATGTCGTCCATAAGTACTGCTATATCATCAAAAATTGCAAAAAATCCACTTGCCATATAATATCCTTAATTGTTGTGTTTAAATTATTATAATTGTAGCATATTAGTTTAATATATTTCTATTTAATTATACTTAAAAGTGAATTTCACTAAAATTCCAAAATTGTTAAAAAAAGGGAAATAGTGAGAAAAATTGTATTAATTGTTCTGTTGAGTTTTGTTCTGACAGAGTTGGCTGTAGCGAAAGGACATAGTAATTGGCATTTAAATAAAATTTATAAAAAAGTTTTAAAAAAATCTAATATCAATAAACGTGCTTTACGTAAAGCATTCGCATATTATAAAAAAAATCAATACAAGAAAAAGCTTTCTAAGCGATATTTAGCGATTGCTGATTATACAAAAACAGCAAGACAAAGACGTTTGTATATTATCAATCTTTATAATGGAAAAGTATATCGCCATAAAGTAGCTCATGGCAAACACTCTGGTAAGATTGGTGGTAAAGTAAGACACTCTAGTAATAAGTGTGGTACAAAAATGACCCCTTACGGATTTTTTAAGGTTGGTACGCATGTGGGTAAAACTAAAAAAAGACACTATCGCTATTTGAGTGTGAAAGGCTTACAGTGGAGTAATCGAAAAGTTGGTTTTCCTTCACGAAAGGGAGGGCGAGATATTATTGTTCACCCTGCTAAATATGTAAAATCAGGAGGTAGAAGTTATGGTTGTTTTGCTATTCAACCTAGAGGAATGTGGCGAGTTTTTAAGCAACTAAAAAGTGCATTACTTTATAGTTATACAGGACGAAAGTCGTAATATAAAATAAATTTATATTAAAATTTAATTTATTTATTAATTATATTATTATATAATATTTTAAGTATAATAATAAGGATTAAATATGAGTTTTTTAACTAAAGTAAGTGATATGGTATTAGATGTTTTTGGTAGAGATTCCAAAGATGAGAAACAAAAAATTGAAGAAGTTCAAATTAAAAAAGTAGAAACTGAAAAAGTAGAAGAATCAGTGAAAGATGTTGTCACTGAAGAAGTTGAAAAAGTAGTTGAAGTAGAAAAAATACAAGAAGTAAAACTTAGTGAAATTGATGCTCTAAAAAAAGAGTTGTCTGGTGCTTTCGAGAATCTCTCTTCGATGGAAGAGTATTGGGAAGCCATTGTTGCCATAGAAGCAGTTGCTGTCTCTAGTGCTTCAAGTGATAAAGATTTTTCAGATGCAGAACGTAAAGAGATTAAAAAATTTATTCAAAAGATAAATCCAAACAAAGAAATTCCTTCAACTGTTCAAGAAAAAATAGATGAGATTTATGCGAATCCTCTACCTCTAAATAAAGCTTTTTTACTGGCAAAAGAGACTAAAGTTGAGATGTCAATTTTTGAAGAGATTCTTGATGTGGTGATGCATACCGATGGTGTTAAATTTGAAGAAAAAGTTGTTCTAAACGCATGGCATGCATTTAAAGAGGCACGTTAATTTTACACTCTCTTTTAATGTGACTCCAGTAAGCCTTTCATCTTTTTATCTAAACTCTTTTTAATCATTTTTTTTAAAGGGCGAGGATACATAATGCGAATTTTAGGTAACCATTTGATAATTAGCTCCTCTAGCTCTTTGTAGTTAGAGACGGTGTATTGTACCTCAATGTCGCCATTGTCAAAATCTGCCACGACCTCTTGGCTAGGTAGGTACTTTTTCAAAATAAAATAACGCCTAATAGAGCTGTCAATACGCAATCTAACCGTCACTTCTTTTTGTCCAAAAACTGCCCAAGGGGTCTGAATGCGTTTTATGAAATTGTTTATATCTTGATGTGCAAAAAAAGTTTTTTTAGTTAAAATAAGCTCTTCAACCAATGAGATGCGTAAAAATTCAAATTTAGATTTGGAAACATTCTCTCCTACAATGTAAAAGTTTTCATTGAGAAAGAGGATTTTGTAGGGGTGAAAATTTCGTTTTCCGACAAAACGCTCTGTTTTATAGACAATCTTTATCTCTTTGTTAAACTTAATAGCATGTTCTAGTTGTTTAATGACCTCTTTGTTTTTCATGTTCTCAAAAGGGCGTGACTTAAAATCATACACCGACATAGATTTTTCAACTAAGGCTTTGGTTCTGTCTGAAATCACCGACTCTTTGGAGGTAATTCCAAAAATATTGACAATGTTCGCCAAGGTCATTAAATCAGTAGCTGACAAAACCTCTTCTAGCAATACTTTTTTATAAGCTTGATAACACTCTCCCTCTTTACTCATAAAATCACCAAAGAGTTCACGAATAAGTTCAAAGTCACGCCGTATGGTTCGGTCGCTCACCTCATAGCTCTGTGCAAGTTGGCTAACGCAAAGTTTTTTACCCTCATTGAGGTGTTTTAAGATTTCAATGGTTCGGTACAGGCTTGATTTTTGGCTCATGATTTAAAATTGAAACCAGTCTTGTTCAGAAAGCCACATAAAACCCATACCTATAGCTCCATAAAACAAAGAAAAAGTAATAACTGTTATAAATAATTTACGCATAAAATAATACTCCTAAATAATATCAAATTTCTCTTCGGACAAAATACGCCGAAAAAAGATTATACAATTTGAACATTAAAATCAAGGAGCAGATAATGAGAGAAATATCATTTATAAACGGACAAAAAATGCAAACTAAGAACAATATAAT
>JALSQB010000138.1 GCA_026985655.1 Campylobacteraceae bacterium
GATAATTTTATAAAAGATTCGATGCACGAGATTAATACCCCTTTAAGTATTATTAATCTTAATACCGATCTTTTTGCCAATAAATATGGTGATAATAAATATCTACAACGTATTAAGTCTGCATCAAAAACATTGGCTACCATTTATGATGATATGGACTATTTAATTAAGAGAGGGCGTATTGTCCATAACAATAATGAAATAGATTTTAGTATTTTTCTTCAAAATAGAGTTGATTATTTTCAAGAGATTGCCAATTTAAAAAAGATAGAAATAGTCATTGAGATAGAGAAAGATATAAGATATCATTTTTCAAAGACAAAATTGCAACGGATTATTGACAATACTATCTCTAATGCCATAAAATATAGTCATGACAATAGTTCCATAGAAATAGCACTCTATAAACAAGATAATGAACTTGTTTTTTTAGTTAAAGATTATGGGGTGGGTATTGCCAATGTCAATAAAATATTTTCGCGTTATTATCGAGAAAATGAGTCCAAAGGGGGGTTTGGTATTGGTCTAAATATTGTTAAAGATATTATTGATGAAGAGGGAATAGTTTTAACGGTAACATCAAAAGTTGATGAAGGGACTACATTCTCTTATCTCTTCTCTTTAGATTAATACTTATTTATACAAATTATATATACTTATGTTATATAATAAAAATTTTTACACTTCTTTTACACTTATTTGTTATAGTACTTCTACAAATACTAAATAAAAGGAGTTTTAATGAAGAAAAGTATAAAGTTACTTACTTTATCTACTGTTGTAATTCTTGCCACGTCTGTATCGCTTTGTGCTGTTGATTTGACAAAAGCTTACGATATGCCAGATGCAAGTAAGATGATAGAGAAAGATTTACTCAAAGAGCCTACTAAATTTACATTACCAAAGAGTTGTAAGTTAGATGATTTAGAGTCTATTGCACGAGGTAAATTCTTTTTTCATAATTTAAATGGTAAAAAAGCCAAAGGCAAAGCACCTAAAGGTGTAAAAAAGTTTGTTGAAAAAAATGGTAAAAAGAAGCCAAAGCAGTTTGGGAACTGTGTCGCCTGTCACAATATCGAAGGTGCTAAAGGTGGTGGAAATATTGGACCAGATTTAAGTAACTATAAAAAACTTTTTCTTGATACTAAAGCCAGAGATGCTCAATTTATTTATCAAAAAATTGCAGATGCACGTATTGACAATCCAAACACACACATGACAATTAACTTAACGACTAAACTATTTAGTGAATCAGAAATTTGTGACCTAACAGCCTATGTTATGTCAGAAAAAAAATAAGGAGAAGAGATGGAAAGAAGAAAGTTTATACAAAGTATGTTCAGTGCTTCAGCAGTAGCTGTAGTTGCTACCCCAATGGGTGCATTTGCCAAAGAGGAGAAAAAAGCTTCTAAAAAAGGTCCAAATGATATGTCATTTGATGATGCAGTCAAAGCGATTACTGATGGTAAAGAGGTAAAAGATAGTGATAAAGTGAAGCTAAGTGTACCTGAAATTGCAGAAAATGGTGCAGTTGTTCCTGTAAAAGTTAATGTTGATCATCCAATGGAAGAGAAAAATTATGTAAAAGCAATCCATGTGCTAAACACAGCAAATGGTAATGCACGATGTGCTGATATTATGCTAACATCTGCTAATGCTGAAGGCTATTTTGCAACTAGAATAAAATTAAGTAAAACTCAAGAGGTTGTGGCATTGGTAGAGCTTAGTGATGGTTCTTTTATTAAGTCTGCTAAAAGTGTAAAAGTAACCATTGGTGGTTGTGGTTGATTTAATGTCTTTCGGGGTTAAAGCTTCCGATTTTTAAAGATAAATTAGAATTTGCCTTTGGGCATACGTTAATAGTTAAAAAGTAATTAAGGGATAGAAAATGGCTGAAAAAAGAAAATCAATGATAAAAATCAAACCAAAAAAATATAAAGTTGGAGATGTTGTAAAAGTTGACTTTATTGTTATCCACCCAATGGATACAGGTATGAAAAAAGATAAAAAGACAGGAGAAATTAAACCTGCACACTACATAGATAGTATTAAATTTTCATTTGATGGTAAACCATTTACCACAATGAAAGTATGGGAATCTGTATCTACCAACCCATATTTTTCTGTAAAATATAAAGTGACAGGAAAAGGTAAAATTACGGTTGATTATACCGATAACCAAGGAGAGAAAAACTCTAAAAGCAAAAAAATTAAACCAAAAGGATAGAAGTATGAAAAAATTATTACTACCTTTAGCACTAATGGTAACCGTTGCTTCTGCTGGAGAGCAGTTTGCAATGAGTGATGCCGATAGAGCAATGTATAAGGAAATGTTAGAGAATAATCCAGCTGATATTTACGTTGAAGAGGGTGGAGAAATTCTTGATGAACAACTTGGTGGAGAAGAAGCACTGGCAAAGTTTTTAGGTGTGACTGAAAAAGAGCTTCCAAAATATATTGCAGGTTTCCCACGATACATTAAAAAACTTGGAAATGTTGTCGGTATTGACCAAGTGTTACAAGCGATGGAAGTTGAGCAAGGTAAAAAGAAGACAAAGCTTAAAAGTGGAAAGATGTTCTCCATGTTAGCGTATGTTAAATCATTGGCAAATGATGAGAAATTTACCATTGACATTAAAGCCGATGAACATATCAAAGCCTCTTATGAGTTAGGTAAAAAGACATTTATGACAGCTAGAGGAGGAAGAGGATTATCATGTAACAGTTGTCACTCTTCTGATATTGTCGGTCAAGTTCTTAGAACACAACCTCTTCCAGACCTTGGTAAAGTAGGTGCAGGTGCTACATGGCCAGCTTATAGAATGACAAAATCAAGCCTAAGAACACTTCAAAGAAGATTTCAAGGGTGTATGAAAAATGCTTTACTTAAAGTCATACCAATTGGTTCAAAAGAGATGGTTGGGTTAGAAGTTTACATCTCAACATTAGCACAAAAAGAGAAAAAAGAGATTGCCATTCCAGGCTTGAAACGATAAGGGGATTTTATGGATATTAGCAGAAGAGATTTTTTAAATATGGCAGGAGCTTTAGGTCTATTGGGTCTAAGCAGTGGAACACTTTTTGCAGGAGACAGCAAAGAGGTAAAAGCAAAGCTCAAAAAACTTACATTTTCAGATGTGGTGGCATTTGAGCCAAAAGGTAAAGCAACAATTTTACATATTTGTGATTTACACGCACACATAAAACCTCTCTATTGGAGAGAACCTTCTACGCTAATATCTGCAAAAAACTTGGTGGGAACACCTGGGTTTATCTGTGGAGATAGTTTTGAGAAGTACTATAATATCAAAGCAGGTTCACTAGACCAATATTTTGATACCTATAAAAACTTTGAGACTTTGGCTGAGAAGTTTGGTATGATGGGTGGAATTTCCCATATGAAACCAATTATTGACCATGTTAAAAAAGAGCGTGGAGATAAAAATGTGCTTCTACTCGATAGTGGAGATACATGGCAAGGAACAGCAGTTGCTCTCAAAACTAAGGGAGAAGCGATTGTAGATGCTCAAAACTATTTGGGTGTTGATGTAATGGTTGGACACTGGGAGTTTACTTATGGGAAAGAGCGTGTTATGGAGCTTATTGAGAAATTAGATGGGAAATTTATCTCTCAAAATGTTCTTGACAATGACCCATTCTCTGACACTTTTGAAGAATCTGTGTTTCCTCCTTATACTATTGAGGAGATTGGTGGAGCAAAAATTGGTATTATTGGGCAGTCATTTCCATTTACCTCAACAGCAAATCCAAAAAGATTTACAGAAAATTGGAGTTTTGCACTCCGTCATGAGTCACTACAAGAGCATGTAAATCATCTCCGTAAAAAAGAGAAGGTTGATTGTATTGTTGTGCTAAGTCATGATGGTTTTTCAGTTGATCAAGAGTTAGCCAAAAAGGTCAAAGGGGTGGACTTCATTTTAAGTGGACATACCCATGACCCAAGTCCAGAGCCAATTATTGTTAATGATACGGTAATTATTATCTCTGGAAGTCATGGTAAATATATTGGTCGTTTAGATTTAGATATTAAAGACAAAAAAGTAGCAGGCTATAACTTTAAACTTATTCCTGTGGCTTCAAATCTAATCCCTGCTGATAAAGCTGGAGAAGAATTAATAGCTAAAGCCTATAAACCATTTGATAAAGAGTTAAATGAAGTGTTGGGTACAACCAAAGGGATTCTCTATAAACGAGATACATTCTACTCTACGTTTGATTCATTAATTGGTCAAGCAATTCAAGAGAAGATGAAATCTGATATTGTATTTACTCCTGGGTACAGATGGGGAACAACAGTTCTTCCAGGTGGCGATATTTTAAAAGACAATGTTTATGAGATGACAGCGATTACCTATCCAGAGGTTTATACTTTTGATTTAAAGGGTCAAGTGATTGCAAATCTTATGGAAGATATTGCAGATAATGTATTTAATGCTAATCCATTACTGCAACAAGGTGGAGATATGAGCCGTCTAACAGGTGCTAGTTATAGTATTAAGATTGACGCACCATCGGGTAAACGTATCTCTGAGTTTAAAATAGGAGGTAAGCCAATAGATGTTAAAAAGACCTATCGAGTCTCCTCTTGGGGTGGAAACTTGCAGAGTGCAGGTGAGAACCTAGACAAAGAGACTCCTGCTGTTTATGAGATAGTTAGTGACTATATTCGTAAGAAAAAAGTGGTAGATATAAGCATGGATTCTAATGTGAAGGTGTTAGATTACAGTTGTGGTTGTCCTGCTAAAGGGGCAAAGTGTTAAATGAGGATGATGTGATAAAATATCACATCTAGTATAGATACAATATATTACAAAGGATGTCAAAATGAAAAACAATAACATGATTAAATTAGCAACAGGTTTAGCAGCAGTACTACTATTAACTGCCACAGCAAATGCAGAGGATAAAAAACCATTTAGTAAACAAAAATTCTTTGGTTTTTCTCAAATTGGGGTAGAAGCAGGAGATGGTGCAAAAAAATCTAAAGATGCCAAATTTAGAATGGATGCAGACCGTATTCGTTTGGGTTGGAAATACTTCTCTGGACCACTAGCAGCCAAAGTCTTTTTAGATTTCTCTAAAACAGGTGATTCTGGCGCAGGTATGCCAAATATGATTAAAGATGCTTTTATTTCCTATAAAATGAGTGGGGCAGCGGTTGTTAAAGCAGGTATGATTAAGACACCAGTGGGTATGGGCTTTACCATTCCAGGGTGGAATCTTGATGTTATTAAAAGAGGATTTGACAAAAAACTAGCATTTGAGAGAGCTTCAGGGCTTATGCTTTCTGGTCGTGATATTGGAGGAAATGGTAAAGTAAATGGTTTAGAGATGGGTCACGAGCGTCCTTGGCATGGATTTGGGTACGATATTATGGTCGCAGGTCAAACAGGTCGTTCAGGTGCAGTTACCAATGCTAAAGTAGGAGATGACAATGCTTTCATGGGACGTATGATGTACGATAATGGTCAAATGGTACACGTTGAAGCAGGTTATGGAATCTCTAAAAGTGCAGGTGGTATTGCTGGATTTAAAAAATCAGATGGTACGACAGTTGGTGCAACTGGTACAGAAGATTATAAACTGATGAACGTTGGACTTGATTCTCACTTTGAGGGGGCAAACTTTAAAGCAGAGTACTATGATGCACAAAACATTAAAGGAACTAAGGGGTGGGACATGAATACCTTGGCACTTACAGGTACATACTATGTAACCGATACTTTAGAGTTGGCTGTCAAAGATATTCGTGGTACAGAGACACGTGGTGGAAGTGATGCAAAAGCAGCCAATACCTATTTGGGTATTAACTACTATATCAATCCAAAAAACAATAAAATGGATAGAAAAAACAGACGTTCAAGAAATCAACATAGAGTACAGTTAAACTATGTTTTAACTGATGTTGATAGTGGCTTTAAAGGGGTAGGTGCATTGTTTAAAAAAGATGCTATCTTAGCTCAATACCAATTTAAATTTTAGTCAATATTGAGGAGTTTCTCCTCAATATATTTATATAAAAGTAAGCATAAACGAATTTTTCAATTTACTCCTTTTCTCCTTGTTTATGCTTACTTTTATATAAAGGAGATAGAAATGATTAAAATAGTAATGCTTTCTCTTTTACTTTATAGTAACTTCTTGTTTTCTAATGAAGGAGAGAAAGTCTATGAAAAGAGATGTGCTTCTTGTCATAAACTCTATATTGCTCCCTCTATTTTACTAGAGAACTTTATGGAGAAAAATAATACGGTTCTGCATTTAACTGCACCGACTATTAATCAGATAGTTTTTCGCTTAAAGAGTCGTATTGGTGACCCAAAAGGAGATGAAGATATTCATAAGATGGAGATAGATAGTTTTATTGCTGATTATCTAATAAACCCAGATAAATCAAAATCGGTCTGTCTTCCAAAAGTGATTAGACACTTTAAAACGATGCCAAGCTTAAAGGGTAAAATTAGTGTTGAAGAGATAGAAGCTGTATCTGATTTCTTGTGGGCGTATAATCTTACTGATTTTGTAGCAAAAAAATTAAAATTTGTTGCGTATAAAAAGGCAGTGGAGATTGCTCAAAAAGAGCATAAAATTATTATTATTAAATTGACACGAGAGCATTGCCACTTCTGTACAAAGATGGATAGAGAAGTCTTTAGCGATAAAGAGATTATTGAAGCACTTGATAAAAACTTTATTGTTGTTGAGGTAGATATAGGCAAAGAGACCCCACCATTGGGGCTTAAAATAGGAATGACCCCAACGTTTATATTTGTAGATGAGAAAGAGAAAATTATGGCAAAAATCCCTGGTGCTTGGACAAAGCAGGATTTTTTAGGCATTTTAAAAGAGGCAGTAAAAGCCAAAGGAGATAAAAAATGAAAAAAATGTTACTGATGTTTACCTTACTCTTGACGCTCTCTTTTGCAGAGACAGAGTTTGCTACCCCCAAACCATCGATGGAGCATCCTCGAAAAGTAATTTTTCCAATTACCACATGGGACAAAGATGAGGTAAATCATGTTTTAGGCTCTGCAAATAATATTATTAAATTTTATGGTGTTGATAATATAGAATTGGTAATTGTTGCCTATTCTCAAGGAATTAAAACATTATTAAAAGATAAAGATAAAAATATTAGAACAAGAGTGGAATCACTCATGAACTATGATGTTGAGTTTATTGCATGTGGAAATACTATGCGAACACTCAAAATAGACAAAAAAGAGCTACTTGATGGCGTAGAAATAGTTACAGCAGGAATTGTTGAACTTATTGAGCGTCAGCTTCGTGGATATACCTATATCCGACCATAATCTTAAAGGAGAAAAAATGAAACTAATCAACACACTACTACTAAGTTCACTACTTATGACAGGAGCTATGGCAAAAGATAGCAACACAACAGCACCTAAAAAAGAGACAAAAAAGGTAACATCTAAAGCGACCAAAAGTGATGTAACGATATTTGTATCGGACAACAGTAATGGGAAAATAACACCTAAAACCATAGAAGAAGCATTTAAAAAAGCAGGTTTTTTTGTCTCTGCCAACCGAGATATGAATACGCCTTTTACCAAACAGTTTAAAGAATCAGGTTTTGATACTTATAATCTTTTTACTTTTTATAAAAAAGATGTCGTATTAGCATTAGCCAAAAAGTATCCAAATGTAGGACTATTTGCCCCTATGAGTATGAGTATCTACACTAAAAAAGGAGACAAAACCATCTCCGTAGCTTCTCTTTCAGCTGAAGCAATGCAAAAAATAATGAAAACACCAGCCGATGAGAAAATTTTAAATGAGTTAAGAGCATTGGTAGTAAAAACTTTAAAAGAGGCTATGCCAAAGGGTACATTTAAAAATCCAAGCTATAAAACAGTCGAACCAAAAGGAGAGCTTGTCACCACTTATACTATGGAGATGGAAAAAGATGATTGGGAAGATGGCTTAGATGAATTCAAAATGGGATTTGAGGGAGAGTTAGCACCTAATGGTTTTGTCATTGCAGGTCAAAATAACTTAGGCGATGATTTTGATGATGCGAACAATACAAAATATGATTTTTATGAAGTCTATTCTATCTGTAAGTTACCTGTTATCTACACCATTGCCAAAACACGACCAGAAGCAGGTGCTTTTGCTCCTTGTTCACTATATTTAGAAAAAGAGAAAGGAAAAGCAGAAATGAGCGTTGCTTTTCCCTCTGTATATAATTGGATGAGTTCTATGTCTATTACCGATAAAAAAGATATGAGTGTACTTGAAGATGCTCAAAAACGTATGCGAAAAATTTTATCAGGATTGACAGAGTAAGCTTATATTATTAGGGATAACTATGATATAATTCTGAAAAACTTATAAAGGTTATAACTATGACAAATAGATTACCATGGTGGGTAGGTGGAATTTTAATGTCAGGGCTTTTGCTCTTGACATTCTCAATTTATGGAGCAGACAGACCAATTGGTGCATCAACTTATGTTCCTTATGCTGCTTCTTTAATTTTTAATTTAGACCCAAGTACATACTCCTATATAAATCATATTAAAGCTCCAGGTTCTTGGGAAGGAGTCATGCTTTTAGGGGTACTCTTTGGAGGCTTTATTACTTCTGTATTTATTACCAAAACATTTAGAATTATGATTCTTCCGACAGCTTGGAAGATGTATAAAAACAGCTCCATACTCTCTCGTGTATTTTGGAGTTTTATCTCTGGTTTCTTTATGATTATTGGGGCAAGACTAGCAGGTGGTTGTACTTCTGGTCACTTCATGTCAGGTATGAGTCAAATGGCAATATCAGCTATGATTTTTGGTGCTGTGGTAATGTTGTCATTAATTCTCACAGGAAAATATTTCTATAGTAAAGAGAAGGTGGCATAGATGGCTAATGTAGTTTTTGTAATCAATGATGAGAATGCAACCGTTGTCGATAGAGCTTTTAAAATGGTTGAAAATGTTATTCATGGAGACCATGGTTCAGTAGCATTAGTCTTTTTGATTGGGGTAATTTTTGGTGGGATTATCCAATACACAAGGGTAGATAAATTTGAAAAAATAGCAGGTTTCGCCATGTTAAAAGATACCATTGTCCCCAAAATGTTATTTATGACAGTAGGACTTACCTCTATTGGACTCTATTTTATGATAGATGCAGGCATGGCACATTATCATGTTAAGCCAATTATTTTACAAGGTTTGGTTATTGGTGGTATTTTATTTGGGGTATCTATGGCAATTTTAGGTAAGTGTCCAGGAACAGGACCTGTGTCTATTGCTGAAGGACGTATAGATGTTCTTATTGGTGCGATAGGTGGTCTGTTAGGTGGATTGGTATTTACACTCTATTATGATAATTTTTTTAAATGGCTAATGGGTGATAGTTTAGGAAAAACCATCTTACCTAACCTCTTTGAAGGGCATGAAGATTTAACAACACTAATTTTTGGTATAGCACTTGTAATTATCTCGATTGCGATTCCCAAGATAGAACTAGAAGACAAAGAAGAGACTAAGAATCAGGGCTAAGTCTTTAAAATGAAAAAATACACTTACTGGTGTATTTGGGTTATAAATATATCTTTGAATATCGCCAAATAGTGGTGATTCAGAAATCATTATGATTTTTAATTTATCAATTTTATTGAATTACTCATTCCAAAGTTTTTCTGTTATCTCAAAAGCATTTTTGAGATAAATTTCCGTTTCTTTAAAATGAGGGAGTTCTACCCCCTCATTTTCTCCACATCTTTTTACGATAAAATAACACAATATATAACTTAGGAGAATTTCATGAAAAGCATCTATATTTTATTAGCCCCTTTACTACTTTTTTCAGAGACTAAACTTTCAGACATTGAGGTGACAGCTCAAACGCAGAGCCAAAGTGAAGAGGATAATGGGGGTTTTTTAATTCAAAAAGAGAGTTTTATGCCTAAAGCTCCGATGCAACAGCAGATGACAACCAAACAAGCCTTAGGGATTGCAGGAACAAATGGTGACCCAGTAAAAGCACTTAAATCTTTTGCAGGGGTGGTGAGTACTAACAACGATGAGGGGAGTGAACTCTACATTCATGGCTCAAAACCTCGTGAAACCAAGTTTACACTAAATCATTTACCTTTGGGATATGTGTTTCATGTGGGAGGATTGCATTCTGTAATTGCTCCTGAAGCCACAGACCAAATAGATGCTTATTTGGGTGGGTTTGACACGACTTATGAAGCCATGGGGGCAGTGGTAGATATTACGCCTAGCTACCCCAAAGGTTCAAACAAAGGACGCATTCATTTAGGGCTTTACGATGCCGATTTTGCTTATGATGCTAAGTT
>JALSQB010000139.1 GCA_026985655.1 Campylobacteraceae bacterium
TGGTGAAGTTTAAACACAATGACCCACAAGATTTAGAAGATAAATTAAAAAGTTTTAGAGGAAGTGGACGTAAAATTATTGCTGTTGAAGGGGTTTACTCCATGTCTGGGGCTTTGTGTAAAAAAGAGATTTTTGAGCTTGCCGATGCGTATGAAGCGTTGCTCATTGTTGATGAAGCACACTCCTCAGGTGTTGTCGGAGAGAGACTTTTAGGGGTGTTTGAACTTTATGATATTACTCCGAATAGCAGACACATTAAAATGGGAACACTGGGTAAAGCTTATGGCTCTTATGGGGCTTATATTTTGGCTTCTTCTCATATTATCTCTTTTTTACTCAATCGAGGAAAGCCTATTATTTATTCTACTGCTCCGTCGGTGATGGACACGGCTTTGGCATTGGTAAACATTGAGTATGTTTCACAAAACAGTTCACGGCTATACGCTGAAATTGAACTACGTCAAACAATCGTTCAAGAGATGCTTGATTTTAAATTGGCATCATTAATCTTGCCCATTGTTATGCCTACTAATGCGATGAGTTTAAGTTCTCAAAAGCACTTAGAGACAAAAGGTTATCTTGTTGGTGCGATTCGCCAACCGACTGTGGAAAAGCCTATTTTACGGATTATCCCTCGACTTGGTAGTCCTGTTGAAATGTTGAAGTCAATGCTTTATGAAATTAAGCTATAATAACTTCATTAAATTAAAGGAAAATCATTCATGGTTAATCGACTGATAAAAGGTTCTATACTTTTAGCTATTATTTTTGCATTAGCACTTTTTGCTGCCTTTATTTATGCTTATAATGAAATTAAAATTGATGCAGATAAACTTATTCACTATAAACCTCAAACCTCTTCGGTAATTTTAGATAACAAAGGCAATAAAATTGCGTATGTTTTCAAAGGAAAACATCGTCTCTATGCCAAGTATGATGAGATTCCAGGTTATGTTGTGGAAGCATTGGTTGCCATTGAAGATACGCGTTTCTTTGAGCATAATGGGGTCAATCCTGATGCGATTATTAGAGCAGCACTTAGAAACTTTAAAGCAGGGCATAAAGTTGAGGGTGGTAGTACCTTAACGCAACAACTTGTAAAAAATACTATTTTAACCAATGAACGTAGTTACAGTCGTAAACTAAAAGAAGCCATTATGTCAATGAAGATTGAAAATGAGCTTACCAAAGAGGAGATTTTAGAGCGTTATCTCAATGAGATGTTTTTTGGTCATGGATATTATGGTATTAAAACAGCAGCCAAAGGGTACTACCGAAAAGAGTTAAGTGAATTGACTTTAAAGGAGTCAGCACTTTTAGCAGGGCTTATGAAAGCTCCTAGTTCTTACGACCCAACACGCCATTTAGATAAAGCACTTACCCGTGCTAGTACCATTCTCTCACGTATGAAAAAACTGGGTTGGATAAACAATGAAACTTATCTTGATGCAATTAAAGAGATTCCCACCATCTATAAAGATAGCTTAACCCAAAATGTTGCACCCTATATTACCGATGAAGTGGTAAGACGACTTAAAAAAGAGTTTCCCGACATTAGAACAGGTGGATACACTATCCATACAACCATTGATATGGCACAACAAAAACTTGCAGGTGAAGCACTTCGCTATGCCCACAAAAAGATTGTAAAAAGACAACATGAAAAAGTGGCAACCACAACTTTAAATGGGGCTTTTTTAGCCGTTGATAACAAAACAGGTGAGATTAGAGCCATGGTAGGTGGGGTTAATTATAAAAAATCTGCGTTTAACCGTGCAACGATGATGACACGACAACCTGGTTCTGCGTTTAAACCGTTTATCTATCAAGTAGCATTAGATATGGGTTACAATCCTGCCACTGAACTTACTGATATTGCCAGAACATTTCAATATTATAGTAATGGAAAACGTAAAATTTGGCGACCAAAGAACTATGAGAGTAACTTCGTTGGCTTTATTAAGCTTCGTGAAGCATTGGTTCATTCTCGTAACCTAGCGACCATTAACCTTGTAACAGAGGTTGGCTTACAAAATATTTTAGGAAAATTAGAAAAACTGAATATTTCTAAAATTCCTCATGATATGTCTATCTCCTTAGGAAACTTGGGGATTAGCCCTGTAAAAATGGCACAAATCTATTCTATTTTTGCCAATGGTGGACACATGATAGAACCTAAACTCATCTCTAAAGTTATTTCGCGTGATGGTACCGTGATTTATGAGGGTAAAAATCAAGAGATTAGTGACTTTACTACCCCTGAACAAGCCTACCTAATGACCGATATTTTAAAAGATATTGTCCTAAGAGGAACAGGACGAAACGCACAAGTTAAAGGGGTTGAAGTTGTAGGTAAAACAGGAACGACCAACAAAAATGTAGATGCATGGTTTTGTGGATACTCTCCAACAACAGAAGTGATTGTTTGGATGGGTCGAGACAATAACAAACCCATTGGACGGGGTGGTACAGGGGGAGGGACTTCAGCTCCTGCTTTT
>JALSQB010000140.1 GCA_026985655.1 Campylobacteraceae bacterium
TTGGGGATACTTAACTCATTGTGGAACTCTTTAATCTTAATAAAAGTCACCGACTTGTCACGTGTTCCCTCACTTAAGAGTTGCAAAAAAGAGTGTTGGTCTTTAGGTCCAATGAGTCCTATGGGGGTCACGCCCACATGAAAGGCAGAATTTTGCTGTCGTTTGCCCAAACTCTCCCCCCAAAGTTGCACATACCATTCAGAAAAATAACGCAAAGTTTCAGAGTAAGCAAAAAGACAATTAATGTTATAAGTCGTGTGATATTTCGCATAAAAAATCGCTTTATCTAGCAGTGTCTCTTTGAGATAACCATCATTAAAAAAGCTCTCTTTAACCAAAGAAGCACCTTTAAGTAAGGACTTAATATCTACCCCACAAAGTGCCAAAGGGAGTAAACCCACAACCGATAGCACCGAAAAGCGTCCACCTACATTAGAGGGTAAATAGAATATTTTTGAGCCAATCTCTTGGGCAAATTTATCTAAATTTGAATTTTCATCGCTGATAAAAGTATAGGCAGAGGCACTACTTTGTTGGGCATAGAGATACTTAAAAATAGAAATCGTCTCAACCGTGCCACCTGATTTGGAAATCACTAAAAAATGTGCTTTATCTAAAACTATTTTAGAAAGTATCTCCATAATATTAATGGGGTCAGTACTCTCAAAGAAGAAAAGTTTTCTACTAGGCGTTTTAACAGGTTTTAAGAACTCATAAATCGCTTTAGCCCCTAAAGAACTCCCTCCTATACCAAGTACCACAATGTTTTCTATATTATCCTCAAAACCATTAGCATAGGCTAAGAGTTCATCAATATTTTGAGAAGGTAGCCCATAGTACCCAATTGTGTTTTGTTCCTCTTCTAAGGCTTGAAAAAGCAGTTTTTTCTGCTCGCTTACATTGGCACAACGATTAAAGTGTAGTCTATTTTGCATGGGCTATGTGTTGAGTTCGTTTATCGCTTTTTCAATACGGCTAAGTGTCTCATCTCTACCCAAAATAGCCATAATTTCATCGAGTCCTGAACCTGTCATGGAACCCAAAAGACTCACACGCAAAGGCATACCAATCTTTCCAAAGCCTATCTCTTTTTGTTCTACTACGGCTTCTATGACTTTATGATAATCTGCCACTTCATTCAGCTCTGCCTCTTTTAACAGTGTCATAAAAAGTGCTAAAATTTTAGGGGTATCCTCTTTAAAAGCCTTTTTGAAGTTTTTAGCATTGTACTCTGTGGGTGCATTTAAAATCAGATTTACCTGTTCAGCCAACTCTACCAAAGTCTTACCACGCTCTTTGGTAGCATTTAAGATTAAATCTCGTTTACTGTGTTCTTTAATATCTACCCCAAAATCAACCAAAAGCTCTGCTAATTCACTGTTAGACTTGTTTTTAATGTAGTGAGCATTCAACCAAAGTAATTTATCTAAGTTGTAGTTAGAAGAACTCTTGTTGATGTTTTTAGGGTCAAAAAGTGCTATCATCTCTTTAACACTAAAAATCTCTTGGTCGCCATGACTCCACCCTAAACGCACCAAAAAGTTTAAGAGTGCTTCAGGCAAATAACCTAAAGTTTTGTACTCCATCACATCAGTCGCCCCATCACGTTTTGAGAGTTTTTTACCCTGCTCATTGTTTATCATCGCGACATGGTAGAAGTTTGGTAATTTAAACCCTAAGGCTTCATAAACCACTATCTGTTTTGGCGTATTATAAAGGTGGTCATCTCCACGAATAACATCTGTTAGCCCCATTAACGCATCATCAATGGCAACCACAAAGTTGTAAGTAGGTACTCCCCCTGCTCTAGCAATTACAAAATCATCAACTTCACTAGAGGCAATATTTATCTCACCTTTTACCCCATCTACAAAACTTATTGTTCCTTCAGTTGGTGCTTTAATCCGAATAACAGGCTCAATCCCTTCAGGTGGCGTTCCCGTAAAGTCACGGTAACGACCATCATAACGGGTACGCTCCCCTTTTGCCATCTGCTCTTCACGAAGAGCCGTTAGCTCCTCTTTGGACATATAGCATTTATAGGCTTTTCCCTCATTTAAAAGTTGTTCTACATATTGTGCATAAAGCTCAAAACGTTTCGACTGAAAAAGAGCCTCACCATCATACGACATTCCTACCCAATCAAAGGCTTTTAAAATGGCTGTTACTGCATCTTGAGAGTTACGAGCTAAATCAGTATCTTCAATTCTTAGTAAAAATTGACCCTCATTCTTTTTAGCCCAAAGCCATGAAAAAAGAGCTGTTCTAAGCCCTCCAATGTGTAAATAGCCTGTTGGTGATGGTGCGAAACGTGTTGTTGTCATAAATAGATAACCTTAAAATAAATTAATTTGAAAATTATAACCAACTCTTTAATATCAGAGGCTTAAGCTATAACTTCATTTAAAATTATGCTATACTATTAAAAGTTTAACATTACATTATAGGATTCAAATTTTGATAATTTTAGGAGATA
>JALSQB010000141.1 GCA_026985655.1 Campylobacteraceae bacterium
CATATCGCCAAAATAGAGAGCATACTGTTCATTTGAATTAGCAATAAAATAGAGATATGAAGGTGTTGTAAATAATCTAATAGTATCTATGTTAAGTGCTTGATTATCAGCATTGTCCATAATTATTTTTAAATACTTACTTCTACTAGAACAGATTATCTCTGTATTGTTTGTATGTTTTAAGCTAGATTTTGAGATGCTAAATCTTTGAATTTGGTGCCAAGTTTTAGCATCTTGTGACACATAGATACTCCCTGAACGTTTAAAGTTTTTATCTTCAAGTTCTATGGCTATTTTTGAAAAGGGAATATGCTCACTTTGAAAAATATAACTACTCTGTTTTTTCTGTGCATCAAGAGAATGTTCTTTTAGTGCTATGGTGGTTTTGTTCCAAAGCTCTTTACTGCTGTTGGTATTTGAAAATCTAAGGGACTTAATGCTTAAGTATTGACTTCGTTTTCTTATGTGTTGATATTTCTTATAAAATGAAGTAGTTTTATCTAAATGATAGACAAGGCTCACCTCTTTGGCTAATACTTTGGCAATCTTAATGGTAAAATTTCTAATGCCTGTTTCATTGGAATAGTCAAATATCTTTTGATTTTGAAGTAGAAGTTTTCCATTGACATAGACATCAATGCTACTTTCAAAGTTTCTATCTTCTATGTTCAGCTCAAGCTTTTCAATCTCAAACGCTTGTTTAAACTTGTAGGTTAGTTTTGCATTTTCTCGGTCATAACTACTGGCTGTTAATGTTTTTTGATTGACAATATGTTTTTTAGAGAGTGATTTTATGGCATAGCCCTTTATGCCATTTGCACTTTGTACCCTAATATCTCGGTAGTCAGAGGCTGTATGTTTATAAATTTCATTGTCCAGTGCTACTTGAACCAAAGTAGGCTTGCTTATTTTCTCTAAAATAATCTCTTTTTTATAGGGCTGAGTATTGGCAAAAAGCCCCATACTCATCAGTAGCATTAGTAGTGTTTTTTTCATTTTTCGTCCTTTGTGTTTTTACTCTGATAAAAATAGGATAAGCCAAAGAGTATGACTCCTAAAATTAAAAAGAGAACAATTTTATAGATAGAATCAAGATTAGCCAAATCAAAGAAAAAGGCTTTGAGTATGGCTAAAAGTATTAAGGCAGTACCCACAAGTTTGGAAATTTTGGTGTTTTTTATAATTCCGTAAACAAAAAGCGTAATTCCAAAGATTATCCACAGTAGGGTAATGGCAAACTTAGTTCCAGCAGGGCTATAGAGTTTTACCAATTGATAAACCTCAATATTTAAGAAAATAAAGAGTAATCCAATCCCTCCAGCTAGCATAAGCCAAGAGAGTTTATAGTTTGAAATAGTTAAGTTAGATGCTTTAAATGCGATGTTATAGATAAATCCAACCACGCCCATAAACATAAGGAAATTGACCAAAGACAACATAAGATTCTCTCCTGAAATATGAACAATGTTATTGACAAAGCCTAACATTAGTAGTCCAAGGAAAACGTAGAAAATAGCTTCAGCACTTTTTCTATAATCACTTTTGTAGAGAATAAAACTAAACAGTGCAATGATGCTCATGTAGCCTATGTAGAAAATATCTATGGCATAAAGCCCTATAATCAGCGATGAGATAAAGGTCATAGAAAAATATGCCCCAACAAAGGTTGCCATAAACAGTGTCACTTTAATTACATCAGTTTGCACATATTTAAAATCTATATTACTCTTGTTTAGTAATTTGTAGGCAACAAAAAGTGAACCAATAACAAAGAGTGAAGTAATAGATAGCGATTGCACATACAGAAGTGTATCGGCTTGTGGGTGAAGATAAGATATTTGTTCATAATTAGCAATAACATCCAATGCAAGGTATCTTAAAATCGTTATGGCAAATCCAAACAGTGCAAAAAGAGCATAGGTGGCTTCACTGTTTTTACTGCTTATCCAAAGTAACATAAGCGACTCTACTGCCCACACAATGGTTAATGAACTTCCTGAAAAAATAAACGCTGGAGTGACCAACAGTAAGGCAATGGCTTGTGCCAAAACAATGTAAAAAAGGTTTTTTAACAATAGATTTTTTTTGACTAAAATCCAAGTATAAAAAAGTAAATAACTTGCGAGTACTACACTCACCACAGCATAGTAACGTAGCTCAATGTTATAGTAGTTAAAGAGTGCCAAATAGCTCAATATGCTTACAATAAAGTTTGCCCAAAAAAGGAACACAAAGGGCTTTTCTAAGCTCTGTTTTTTCTCTTTTATTTCGTTTACAAAAGGGACAATGGAGTAAATGATGAAAAATGCCCCATATAACATAGCCAAAGAGATAAACGCGTCGTCTGTTCTTTGTACAGTAGCAAATACGGCAAGCGACGTGATGGTAAATGCCAACCATGAAAGGAGTGACCATTTTTTATGGATAGAGATAAACAGCACCCCAAGATTTAACATAAG
>JALSQB010000142.1 GCA_026985655.1 Campylobacteraceae bacterium
ATCTGAATAAATGCCGATTTTGCCCTTAAAACTTTACTAGCATTTTTAGTGGACAACCTATCAAAAATAAATTTTTGAATACCGTAAAAATCTCCACTTATTAAGAGTAAATCTTCTCTCTTTAGATACTCTAAACTTTTTGGTTCATTCAACAACCATTTAAATCTCTCTTCATTACTAAAATAATTCATTCCATCCATTTCCTTTGTTTTTATTTAAATTCCAAGGGCAGACACGGAGGTCGCCCCTACAGTTCAATATGTTATACAAATCATTTAACCTATGCAACTTGTAGGGGCGACCTCCGTGTCTGCCCTCTGTTTGCATAAAATCACACCAATTCCCTATTACAAATCTAAAACCTCAATCCTCCCAAGCCCCATAACCGTCTGTTTTCCTACGCCGATTATTTCGCCAAGTTTTAGCAGTTTATAGCTTCTCTCATCTATGCCCATAATTGCTATCTCTCCTACTATGCCGTCCATGTTCATTCTCTGTTTTTGTCGTCCACTTTTTCTTAGAAGTGCTTGATGTTTCAAAAGCTTCATCTCGGTGGTGTAGCTTGGTGTGTAGTCCAGTTTAAATAGTTTTTTACCATAAAAAATCTCCTGTTCTCGTTGATAAATTGAGCGTAAAATCTCCTCTATGGCGACATCATCTCTTAGAAATCTGTTATCTTTTTTAATTCTCAGTGGTGTTTGTAATTTTACTTTGATGTTTGGACAAAAGCTGTCTAGTTGAAAGGTTTTGGGGGAAATGTCTAATGAGCTAAATGCTCCATTACTGTAAACCAGCTGTTCATTAACGCTCATGGTTATATCTGAAAAGGTATGTTTCTCTTTGGTGAGTCCATTCTCTTTTAAGGTTTTCTCTAATGCACTTAAAACATAAGCTAAGCTCTCACAAGCATCATCAAAGAGATAAAGCTCAAAATCAAACTTGCCACTTCCAAGCTCTATTGCAAAACGGTACTTATGGAAACTATTAGTCGCTTCATAAAATTTATGATAAAGACAAGAGGAGGAGGCAAAACAGCCCTCACAGTTGTAGCTAGGGTTAATGCAGGTTACTTTTTTAAGGGCGTAGCCCATTGCTCCTCTTATCATTGAGCCTGTGAAGTAGGAGGGTTTATGTGTGCTATTAATGTTTACTGTTATTTTGTGGTAATTCAAAAATCTTTCCCTATTTTTAGAATGATTTATTATATAACATTTTAACGACAAAAGCTGTCTTTTTTTGTAGATTTTTTAATTTATGATTTTGGCTCAATGACTGCCCTTTATTTTAAAATAAATTAAACATAAAAAATAAATATTAATGTTAATATATTATATATAAACATATTATTTAAAAAGTGTAAAGTATTAGGCTTCACTTTAATATAAAAAATGTATAATAATAAAAAATATTTTTAAATAGGAGTTAGATATGGATTTATTGATACTTGGAACATTTATATTACTTGTTTTGATTTTAATGAAAATCTCATCGGTAGTTAGTCGATTAGATGACATAGAAAAATTATTGAAAAAATCATTAGCACCCACAAGGGTTGAAGTGAGCAAACAAAAAAGAGAAGAGATTCTCAAAGTGCAAACGCAGTTGCCTAAACAGGAATTACCTAAAAAAGAATTACCTAAAAAAATCTCTAAAGCAAGTGAACCCCAACTGAAGAGTCCTCCTCCTCGACCTTTAGCCAAAAGAAAACCTAAAGACAAACCTAAAACAACTACATTGTCAGAACATTTTTCTAAAAAGTTTGGAGATATTTCACTCGAAGAGCTACTCTTTGGAAACATCATTTTAAAAGTGGCAATTGTTGCCTTTATTTTAGGGATTGGTCTCTTTTTAAAATACTCTATTGACAAAGATTGGATTCCTATTTGGGGGCGTGTGCTTATTGGTGTGGGTGTGGGTATTTCCATGCTTATAGCAGGTATAAAAATGATAAACAACAAGCACAAACTCTTCTGTGAAAGCCTATTTGGTGGAGGGATTGCAGTACTTTATCTCTCTGTTTTCGCTGCCTTTGCACTCGAAGGGTTTATGTTTATTTCTGCCAATTATGCCTATGTTATGATGATAGCCATTACCATTTTAGCAGGGATTATCTCAGTACGATTTGATGCCAAATCCACTGCCATATTTGGACTCATAGGTGGATTTGCCACCCCATTCTTGCTTAGTACTGGTTCGGCTAATATTGTCGGTCTTTTAATCTATATGCTTATGTTAAATCTTGGGGTTTTGTTTATCTCTATCCATAAAAAATGGTCACTCCTTTCATGGTTGGCATTTACCATCACGTCGCTTGCCGTATTTGCTACTGTACAAAGAACAGATGACGCGTTTATCTCTTTGGCTATGTTATATGGGGCATTTTTCATCATTTACTCCATTGTCCCTTTTGTAAACGAAATAAAAGAGAAAAAACAGAGCTTAGAAAA
>JALSQB010000143.1 GCA_026985655.1 Campylobacteraceae bacterium
ATAACAGCTCTAGCAAACTTTAATACCTATCATCACTTCTCATGCCCAACTGTGCTGAGTTTACACTGGCTAAATAGCTTGGGTTTTGGCTCATAAGTACAATGAGTTCAGAGTCCAAGGCAAACTGTTCTAGGTAGATGAGTTTTGTTGAGGGGTTGGTGGCTAAGGCTCGGTTAAATTTATGAATATTTTTCTGAGATAATTCATCTAAAATGCTTTGAGGAGTTGAGGGGTTACTCGCAATATTAACAGTAAGATTCTCATCATTTTTAGCATAAAATTTTTCTAAAATTTTAGGGTCAAGTTGTGGGTTTAAGCTAAGCTCTAACATTAACGTATCTCCATAGTTTTTATGGAGTAAATTTAACTGCTCTGTGCTTAGTTTTCTATTGGTGGCCAACTTTCTATCTAAGCTTTTATTTAACCCTATGAGCTGTTCAATAACCTCTTCTATCTGCTGATTTTCTCCCAATCGAGCTAAAATAGACTCTGCTAAATTGGCTTCTAAAATGGCTTTTAGGCGTACATAGGTAATATTTTGAAAGGTCAAAAGAGAAGAGATTATCTCCTCGTCCTCCTTTAGAAGTTCTAAGAATATATCATCATCTAAAGCATCATTTTGGGTTAGCATAAGCTTCGTTACACTATTGGAATTTTTAAAAATAAGCTCTTGGGCATCAACTCTAATCGCACTGTTACAGGCTAAAAAGCTATTGATTCTATTGTCATTAAAACTTAGCAAATAACGGATACTCTCATGGGATATATTTGGATTGAGTGCCACAATTTCACGCAAGTTTTTAGGGCGTAAATCCTCTTTACGACTCTGTTTAATCTCATGATTTGGCATACTCAACATCGCATCTATAATCTCTGGTGTTTTTGCATCTCTGGCAATATTTGAAAGGGTAATAGGCGAATAGACCATCGCAGGGTCACGAAAACCATCAGGTTTATAGAAACGCTCCACAAATGTAATGGTTACATCACGATTATCATCATTTTCATACACACCTACACTAGCCCAATCGTACATTTTGAAGAGTTTTAGATAGACCTCATCACTAAAAGCACTGTTTTTGAGCAGACGCTTTAGACGCTCTTGGTCATTGGAGAGCTTCATTGACATCATGAGCGTATTGGGTTTAATGTGTGTGGTATAAAACTCCTCAAATTGAGCCAAACGCACCTCTGGTACTTTAGCATCATAGAGTTCATAAGAGACATCGTCTTCTAAGGGAGTCATCATTGTGCTAAGAACGGTTAAGGCAAGCTCTTGACCTGTATATTTGTCAGCATAAGTCATGCCCTGTTCTTCTAAAAAGTTTGTTAGCTCTTGGGGAGTAAAGTTGGTCACACGCCCTAAAAAAAGGACGGTTTTACCTTGATTGTTTTTTATTATTTCTTCTATTTTCATAGAGTTATCATAGCATAGTATCGCTCTATGCTAGTATTGAAGTGATTATTTTAACGCTTTACACGCGTCCTTGTCCCCTAAGTTACAACCCAATTCATAGTAATGCTTGGCTTGGCTTAAATCTTTTTTAACGATTTCACCCTTTTCATAGACAAGTGCTATGTTATAGCATGCATCACTGTATTCTAATTTACAAGCTTTTGCATAGAGTTTGAGAACCTGCTGATTGTCTTTTTTCTTTGTCTCTCCCTCCTCATACATAATGGCTAAATTGTGGCAAGAGACCCCATAATTTTGTTCACAAGCTTGTTCATAATACTTTTGAGCTTTAACATTATCTTCTTTGACACCTTCGCCTAAGTCATACTTATACGCCATACGAAAACAAGACTTTGTGTTTCCTAAAGTACATGCTTTGTCATAAAAGTCCATGGCTTTTTGCATCTCTTTTCCAGCCTCAGAATAATAATCTCCTAAACTATGACAATCCTCTGCATTCTTGTTTTGACAACTTTGGGTGTATCTTCCTAGAACCAATTCTGGTGAGACAAACAACTCAATCTCTTCTTTGTCTAAGCCCCCTACTTCACGAGAAACCTCTTTACCTTCTTTAAAAAGTATGGTTGTTGGCAAGGCATCAATATGATAAATTTCAGAGAGTTTTTGCTCTTTATCTGTATCAACCATTGCAAAAAAGGTATTTGATTTAAGCTCTTGAGCGACTTCATCATAAAAAGGTTTCATCGCTTGACAAGCCCCACACCAAGAGGCTGAAAACTTGACAACAACCGATTTGTTATTTTTAAGTGTTTTTTCAAAAGTATCTGAACTCAACTCCGTCACACTCTGTGTTGCCAAAAGCATCTCTAATGACACCATCAAGCCCAATACTATTTTTATTATTTTGTTCATTGTATGCTCCAAGATTTTTTATTGTTGAGTATACTATTTTTTATATAGGAAGTTAGTAAAAAATAAGTAAACTAAAAAAAGTCACCTCTGCTAAAACCAA
>JALSQB010000144.1 GCA_026985655.1 Campylobacteraceae bacterium
CACCTTTTGCTTACAAAGACATCTTTGAAGTGATGCGTCTGCAAGATGATTTGTTAGAGGTAGAAGAGCATATTAAGGTTTTGATTAATGTTAAAGATAATGCTAAAACTCGATATTAGTTTCTTCCCTTTATCTATGTTATACTATGAAAAAATATAGGGGTAGAAAAAAATGAAAGCGTTAGAAAGAGAAGCAATTGACTCACTTTTAGGGATTATTCCTAATCACCCTAGAGTGAGGATTGCTCATTTTTCAGAGAGTGGAGAAGTTTTTGTAGATGCCTTAAATGCATTGGCTAAAGATAGAGAGTATGAGTATCAACTTAGCATTGTCAATGCCGATTTTTTGAGTGCCACAAGAGAACGATGTAGTTTCAATGACATCTCCTTAATTAAAGGAATGAAATGGGAACAAAACAGATACGCTTCTGAAGCACGTCAGTTTGATTTTTTGTTTGTAACAGCTGAAGTACCACAAGATTTCCGAAGAGAATTTGCCCAAAAAATTTACTCCCACATTAAAAGTGCTGGTCAAATTATTCTTTTTTTAGAGAAGCACAATAGTCAAAATTGTGATGAGTGGCAGATGTTTTTAGAAGAGTATGCTTTTGTTTCTATGAGTACTTTAGATATTTTTAAAAATTATGAGCTTTTAATCGCTCGTAAAATGCATGGTTGGTCGGGGAAATAGTATTTTAGGGGAGATGCATCTCTTTTTGTCTATATTTAAAGACAGCCCCATCATCATCTGCAAAATAGACAAAACCCTCCTCATCAAAGGTAATGCCCTCTTGGGCAAATTTAGGAAGTTTAATTTTTTTGATAACTTTTTGATGTTTTAAATCATAAACATAGAGTTTATCTTTTTTATCAGAGACAACATAGAGCTTCTTATTATAATATTGTAAACCAGAAGAATCAATAATGCCATGCTCGATTACTTTTTGAACCTTAGCATAGTTTTTTCCAAGTTTAACCACCAATAATTTTGCCTCTTTTTTCTTCTTTTTGGCTTGAATACTCAAATAGTATAAATTGCCTATTTTAGTAATGCCCTCAATGCCATGTTTTTTAGAGATTTTAAAATCAATGCCTGTTACTTTAAACTTTTTACTTTGAAGGGTTTGACGATTGACCTTAAGTAATGCTCCCCCCTCAATGGCAAAGATGAAATTTTTCTCTTCACACATCACCCCCTCTAAATCATAGTTTCCTAGTTTATGTTTGGAAATAATGTCACCACTAAGACTTAACTCATAAAGTGTTCCCTCATCATTAGCGACCACTAAGGTGTTTGAGTTTTGACAAAATGAGATGCCTGAAGCTTCGGGAATGGAGGCAATTTGTGGCGTATTATTATCGCTACTACAAGCCATAAAGCTTAAGCTACTTAGTAGGAGTAGGGTGTGAATTATTAGTTTCATTGTTCTCTTTCTTCTTTTCTTCTTCTCTCTTTTGCATTTTTTTGACTAAATCTACTTTGTAGGTATTTTTAAACTCTAAAAGGGCATCTTCTAAAAAGTCTATTAGTCCTTGTTCTGTTTTTTCCCCAATCATAGGTTCAAGAAGCAACTCATTGTTCGCTCCTAAAAAATAGACAGTTGGTGTACCATTTGGTTGGCTAAGTCCATCGGGAAGCTTTTCTCCTAAATAGATTTTTTGTATTTCAAAATAATCTGTTAAAAGCTTTGTGGGTTGAGGAAGCTTCATTGTCTCTTCGAGTTCATCACAAGAGGGGCAGGAGGGTTGGGTCACAAACAAAAAGGTGATTTTGTCAGGTATTTTAATTTTTTTTGTTTCACTAGGAGAGGAACAAGCCACAAGTAAAAAAATGAGTGGTAGTAGGTATAAGTATTTTCTAAAAGCAGGCATAAAATTTTCCTTTGATGCATATTCAATCTAAATATGGTTATACTTCGTTATGAAATTTTACCGTATTTATATTGAGATTACGAATGTTTGTGGACTTCGATGTTCTTTCTGCCCACCTAAAGAGCTACCCAACATGAGTATGGATTTGGATTTTTTTGAGTCTGTCATTCAAGAAGCAAAAGGTTTTACCAAAGAGATTGCGTGTCATGTAGTGGGTGACCCTTTGACGCTTTCAAACCTACATGACTACTTAGATATTATCCATAAACACAAGCTAAAAGCGATGCTTACGACCTCGGGTTATTTTATGAAAAAACACGCTTTTGAGACACTGTTTCACCCAGCTGTTAAACAGATAAATGTCTCACTCAATGCCTTTAACAAAAATGACACGAGCATTAGTTTTGAGCAGTATATGAAACCTATTTTAGATCTGTGTCATGAAAAAGTACGACAAGAAAAAGAGCTGTTTATCAACTTGCGTATGTGGAATTTAGATGAAATTATGAGTGAAGCCAAGTTTAATAATGAGCTTTTTAATCTTTTAGAAAAAGTGTT
>JALSQB010000145.1 GCA_026985655.1 Campylobacteraceae bacterium
CATTACATCTATATTTCTTGCTTTAATTTCTGCTTTAGTAGCTGGTGTTCCAACTTTAAACTTAAGCTTATCTGCTTGTGGATTTATTTTATAAGCAGTATAACTACCTTTAGTTCTATCATACATAACTGAACCGTCAACATTTTTCTTTACATTAGCAGCATAAACACTTAGAGGTAGTATAGCACCAATTACTGCTACTGATAATAATTTATTCAACTTTACCATCCTTACTTCCTCCATCCAGCTTTTTTTGCTATCTCTTCTAATGGCTTTCTAATCTGAACATTATGAACTTCACCATTAGCTTTTACTTCCCAAGTTACAATGGCATTTCTGTGGTAAATACCTTCAACACCCATTTTAGCAATCTCTTGACCAACTGTTGGTTGAACATTTCCACTATCATCGTAAGCTCTTGAACTAAGTAAAATAGGCTTTCCATCCCACTTATAAACATAACTAAATCTTGTCCAAGCTTTTGGAAGAACTAAACCTTTTAGACTTGCTTCAACCCAGTTTTTACCACCATCAAAGCTAATATCTACACCTTTAATAGTTCCTTGACCACTCCAAGCTAAACCTTCAATCTCTACTAAATCACCTTTTTTAAGATGAGTCCAAGGCTTATCAGGACATGGAGAAGTAATAACAGAGTTAACTTCTATTGGCCAGAAATATTGAACAGCTTTACCATTTGGAAGAAGCATAGTATATTTTGAAGTCTCCTCTTTTGCATGCCAAGGCTTATCGCTAAACTCTAATCTTCCAAGCCATTTAACATTTAAGTTACCTTCCCAACCTGGAAGTAGTAATCTTAGTGGATAACCTTGCTCTGGTCTTAGTGCTTCACCATTTTGAGCCCATACTACCATTGCATCATCAAGTGCTTTCTCAACTGGAATTGTTCTACCCATATGAGAGTTATCAACACCTTCAGCTAACATCCATTTAGCATTTGGCTTAAGACCAACAATATCAAGTAGAGTTTTAAGTCTTACACCTGTCCACTCAGCACAACTCATCATACCTTTCATAAATTGAATAGTATCAAATTGTGGAGCTCTCCACTCTGCACTACCATTAGCAGGACACTCAATAAAGTGAATTCTACTTTCACTTGGAAGTTTCTTTAAATCTTCTAAGCTAAATACCATTGGTTTTTCAACAAGACCATGAATCATAAGTCTGTGTTGATTAGGGTCTATTTGTGCAGTCCCACCATGATCTCTACAGAAAAATAGACCATTTGGTGTAATGATACCATCTAAATCTTGAATAGGACACATCGCAACTGATGCATACATATCACCAGAACTTAAAAGCTTATGTGTTCTACGAATTACATTATGCTCGTAAGGCGATGGCATACCATATGGATGTTTATCAACAGGATCCCCAAGTTTAGTACCCCAAGGCTGCTTAAGCTCTTTAATAACTATGTCATCTTCTGCTCTTGCAACACCTGGAACCAATGCTGTCGCAGCAGCTGCAGCAGTAGCAGTAGAAAACGCACTCTTTAAAAAGCTTCTTCTAGTTAGCTTTTCTGCCATATATTCTCCTTATAAATATTTTAGAATAGAATTTATCTCTTCGTAAAAATCATTCTACACCATAAGGATACAATGAAAAATCTTTAAATGCAATTATATTAAACTTTATTAATTTTATTAAAATATAAGTTATAATTATATATTAATAAAATTTTAAGCAAAACTGTTCAATTATTATACATAATTCACTATTTTTCTCTTTTATAGCTCTATCTGTTAATAGAGTGTTAACAAGATTGATTAATTTTTCTTATATATTATAATAATAGCTAATATGTAGAAAATATTTGAAATGTGTATTTTTGTAACAATAATTTTTCTTATAAAATAGTAAAAATTTTATTTATATATTAAGTTAAATTTTAATATAAATTTTATTGATTTATTGGTGGAGGGTGGAGGGAGAAGGGTGAAGGGAGGAAGTTCTCTCGTTTCCAATCTCCTCCTCATTGAAACATTGGTTTTTGGTGGTTAGTAGTTTGTAGGGTCGATTTATCGACCAAATCGAAAAGCTTTTTTCGGAACCTCGAACTCGCTCACAGATAGAGTATTCCAAGTCTTTTAACATTTGCGACACGAACGAGTTCGCGTTTCCAAAACCCAAAACGCCACAATGGTCGGTAAACCGACCCTACGCAACCCAACCAAAAACCAAAAACCAAAAACCAAAAACCAATCACCAATCACCAAAGCCCAAAGCCCAAAACTTCCTCTTCACTTCCACAGAACAACACTCTATCTCTCTTTTGCTCAAGTTGATAATCATACATTGGGTCGTAATATTCTCTAAGTAAAATCTCTATCCACTCTTTGTGTCCTTCTAAACTACCACCATTTAATTGCGATTTATA
>JALSQB010000146.1 GCA_026985655.1 Campylobacteraceae bacterium
TTCTTGTAGCTTCCCCAATTAAGATGGCAGTATAAGAACTTTCCCACTCAAAGTTTTTAAAAAAACAGTTAATCGTAGAGGGAGAAGTAAAAATAATAATGGCATTCTCTTTTGGCTTTTGACTTTTATCATAATGCACACAAGAAGTTTCATAAATAATCTGCTCTTCTAAACCTATGCTATTTTTTGCCAAATAGGCTTTAGCGTCAAAAGAGATCTCTTTAGGTCGTAAGTAAAGTATTTTTCTATCTGAAAAGTTCTCTTTTATCTCTTTGGCTAACACTTCACCATAAAACTTTTTGGGGTGATAAATCACTCTTCCTCCAAGCTCTTCTATCTTTTTCTTAGTTGCTCCACCAATAGCAATGCATGGGTAGTTTTTCCAATTTTCATCTATGCTATTGGCTGAAACAACGGCTTGTTTTGAAGTAAACAGCAAAGTATCACATAAAGAAAAATCTATGCGATTTGTGCTTAAAGCAAAAGTTATCATAGGCAAAGAAACCGTCCCCTCTTTTTTTAAAGGAGAGAGCAGATAGATTAATCTTGACATAATCTCGCCGAAGCTTCTAAATACTCTTCATTGGTATAAACATCATTATAAGGGTCATAATGTGGCGTAATTAACCAAGCTTTTTTACAATCTAAGCGTCTAATTTTATCTTCAATATTGTCTGAAATTCTATGGGCATCTAGTAGGTACATTTTAGGGTGAAATACCAAATGAAACTCTATAAAATTGATTGTACCATCGGTTCTTGTTTTTAACCAATGATAGGAGGTTACCTCTTCATCATTCTCTAAAATTTCATGTATCTTTTGAACTATCTCAGCATCTAAAGCTTTGTCCAACAAAATTTCTATCCCTTCCACAATAATTTCATAGGCTGAATAGATAATATAAATCCCAATGGCAAAACCAAAAATGGCATCGACTATCTCTAAACCTGTCACATAAACAATTGCCAATGCCACAAGCACCGAAGCATTTGCCCAAAGGTCTGTTTGATAATGCAATGCATCTGACTTAATCACCAAGTTATCTGTATCTTTAGCTACTTTTAAAAGATATTTCACCAAAATAAAAGTAACCACAATCGAAATAAGCATCACCCAAATAGCAGGTGTAAGCAAGGTAGTTTCACTTCCATGAATGGCTTTTTGAATTGCTTCATAGATGATATAAAAACCTGAAAGCGTAATAACTGTCCCCTCTATAACACCTGCAATGGCTTGAACTTTTCCTTTTCCATACTGAAACTCATTTGTAGATTTCTCTTCAGACTTTTTAATGGCAAAAAAATTAAAAATAGAAATAAGCGTGTCCAGTAAGGAGTCAATGGCTGAAGCCAAAACAGCAACAGAACCTGAAGCTATGCCTATTATAAATTTTAACGCTGTTAAACAGATGGCGACAACAGAAGCCACAATGGTTGCTTTTTTTTGTGGGGACATTTTTAACCTTTACTTTTTATTTTCTGCATCAAATCGAGCTTTCATTGTCGGATTTCCATAGGTCAATTTCTTAATGGTTAAATCATTCGCTTTATCATTTGCCAAACGTAAATTTCTATCTGAAGACAAAAGTGCCTCTTTGGTCTTTTCTAAATGAGTAATGGTCTTGTCTATTTCAGCAATGGCTGTATTAAACTTTTTATTGGCTAACTCATAATTTTTGGCAAACCCTGTTTTAAACTTCTCTATTTTATCTTCAAAATTACTAATGTCAATGCTTTGATTTCGCATCATATTGAGTTCTGCTTTATACTCCATAGATTTCATACCTGCATTTCTAAGCAAAGTAATAATAGGAACAAAAAATTGAGGACGCACCACATACATCTTCTCAAACTTATGCGAAACATCGACAATACCTGTATTGTAAAGCTCATTATCAGACTCTAAAAGCGAGACTAAAACAGCATATTCACACTTTTTTGCTTTTCGGTCTTTGTCTAGTTTAGCAAAAAAATCTTCATTCTTTTTCTTAGTTGCTGTCTGTTCATTCTCATTTTTCATCTCAAACATAATGGAGATGATTTCATTGCCCTCTTCATCTTCTTCTCTATAAATATAGTCGCCTTTAGTTCCAGCACTTGCATCATTGTCTTTTTCAAAATAGGCATCTTTAAAACCTATGGAACGGAGTTTATCAAACTCAATCTCACAATGCTGTTCCAAACTCTCCCCCACCATTTTGGTTGAGAGTTTCTGTTTAAAGTTGCGTAAACGTTCAATCTCATCTTCTCTCATTTTAATCGTCTCATCTTTAACCATAAGCTGAGTATTAAACTGCTCTTTAATCGACTTTTCAAGTAACTCTTTTTTGGTCTCTTCTATTTTTAACGCATTAATAAGGTCATCACGCTCTTTTTTTATGTTTTGAGTCGCTTCTAAAATTTCAAGTTGCTTGGCTGTTTGAGCATTTTCAATTTGAGATTTCATTTGAGATATTTCACTCTCTTTTTTAGCCAATTTTTCAACAAGTTGAGCTTCACTTTTGGCTTTAAGCTCTACCAATAATGCATCTTTATCAGCCAACTCTTTTTGTAAATCATTTTTAATATTGGCAACAGCCAATTCAACAGCACTCTCTTTTTCTTTCTTGGCAAGAAGTAGTCTATTTTGTAGCTCCTTCTCAAACTCACGGTCACGAACTTGTTTAACAATATCAGCAAACCCAGCTTCATCTATTTTAAACGCTGTTTTACAATTTGGGCAGGTAATTTCATTCATTTTTTCTTCCTTAACTTATTGAGGGTATTTTAGCTAAAATACCCCCATGAACCAAACAGAATTTTACACCAAACTTTTAGCCCTACCCCAAGGGGCAAATGATGTTTTCTATAAAGAAAAACGCTATCTGCTCCAAAAGCAAACGCTCTTAGCTGGAAAGCTAATCAAAATATATGCTAAAGAGTTGGGAGGACGTGACATTGTGAGTGGAAACTACTATCCCACCATGAAAGGTGGAATGTTAAAACCTTGCGAAATGTCTGATGCTAAGGTTATTGATTTTGTTTTAAATCTCTTATTGACCTAAAATATAATAGGTTGGTTTTAGCCCTACTTGTTCAATATTAATCTTATATTTTTCTGACCAATGTTTAACCAACTCATTAAACTCATCTTGAATCTCTTTTGAAGTGTCACTACTTCCTTTGATTTTAAAAACATCTTTAGAGTTAGATAAGGCAACAACTCCTTTAATGTGAGCAAGTTCATCATGTAATGCAAGAAGGTGTTTTGAAAAGTTTTCAAAACCTTTTGTATTGTCAATTGTTTTTTTAATTTGTTCGATAGACTGTGTAGTCGTTGCATAACCAAGTTGCATCAAGAGTGCTTCTGGACTTAAATCAATTTGCATTTTGTTCCTTTTAGCTTAAGTATTATTTAATTTATTTGTTTCTGAATTAACGTATAATTATATACTATACTTAACCTAATTTAGATAAAATTAGCCAACAAAATTTAATGGATATATAATATGGACTATTTACAAATTACAGGTGGAACAAAACTTTCAGGTTCTGTTCAAATTTCTGGGGCAAAAAACTCAGCTTTACCCATCATCGCAGCAACTATTCTTTCAGACAAACCTATCAAACTAACTAACCTTCCTAATGTTGTGGACATTCGTACCCTTCTTAAACTCATTAGCATGTTGGGTGGAACAGTTGAACACAATGACACCGTAGCCAACATTGATAACAGTACCATGAACTCTACCAAAGCAGTTTATGAGATTGTTTCTCAAATGAGAGCTTCTATCTTAGTTTTAGGTCCACTTTTAGCACGTTTTGGTGAGTGTGAAGTGAGTCTTCCTGGTGGGTGTGCTATTGGGCAACGTCCTATTGATTTGCACTTAAAAGCCATGGAGGCTATGGGTGCTAGCATTGAGATAAAAGGGGGTTATGTAAGAGCCGAAGCACCCAACGGTCTTCAAGGAGCAAAAATAGTCTTTGACAAAATCACCGTAGGAGGAACAGAAAACACCCTTATGGCAGCAGCTTTAGCCCATGGAACAACTACCATTGTAAACGCAGCTAAAGAGCCTGAAATTGTACAACTTTGTGAGATGTTAAGTAGTGCTGGAGTAAACATTAAAGGAATAGGTACTTCTGAAATCATCATTGAGGGAACAGCTCAAAAGCCTTTGACTTTTAAAGAAGTAGAGATTATTCCTGATAGAATAGAAGCAGGAACTTACCTCTGTGCTGCAGCCATTACCAACTCGACCATTACCCTTGAAAAGGTTAATCCTACACACATTGAAGCGTCTATTGATAAACTAGAAGCCATGGGTTGTTCTTTTGAAATCAATGGAAATAACATTACCATTAATGGAACAAACCGTTTAAATCCTGTCTCACTGATTACCACCGAGTACCCTGGGTTTCCAACCGATATGCAAGCACAATTTATGGCAGTAGCGACCATGGCAATTGGAGAGAGCGTGATTGAAGAGCGTCTATTTGAAAACCGTTTTATGCATGTTAGTGAACTTAACCGTTTGGGTGCTGACATTTGGCTCAAAGGCTCAATAGCTGCCATTCGACCTGTGGCACAACTCTATGGAGCAGATGTCATGGCAACTGATTTACGTGCGAGTTCAGCCTTAGTACTAGCAGGATTAGTGGCACAAGGAACAACCAATGTAAGAAGAATTTACCATTTAGATAGAGGGTATGATAACTTAGAGGGAAAACTTTCAGCCTTAGGAGCAAAGATAGAACGTTTAAGTGAGTAGGTGCAGTTACTGCACCATT